>JABWAJ010000525.1 GCA_013361075.1 Saprospiraceae bacterium
AGGCCAAACGCGCCAAACGCTACCTCGAACTCAAAGCTGAATACAAAGAACTGAGCCTCGAACTGGCCGTACACCGCGCGGCAGACCTGAAGGAGCAGCAAAAAACGGTGGCCCAAAAAGTGGAGCAGGAAGAAGACCGCTACCGCCAGGCGGAAGTGGAAGTGCGCCAGCTGGAAGCAAAACTGGAAGCCGAACGCAAAGCCAACCTCGATAAGGAAAAAACGCTTTCCGACCGCCAGCGCGACCTGAACAACCTCGTCGGCAAAATCCGTGGGATGGAAAACGACCGTCGGATGCACCAGCAAAAATTGCAGTTTCTGGAGCAAAACCGCGCCAAATTTGTGGAATCGGTCCAGGACGCCGAACGCCGCGCCCGCCAATTGCAGGCCGATATCGAACATTACCGAGAAGAAGTAACCCTGGAAAAACGCATCGAAGCGCGCCTGGAACAGGAATTGGAACAGGCGGAAACAACCTTGCAAAAAATCCGCGAGAGCCACGGTGCACTCAAATCCGACCTGGATGCCGTGATGCAAAACCAGCAACAGGCTGAACGTGCGGTATTTGAACTGGAAAAACAAAAAGCCATCAACGGCAACCAGATCGCCAACTACCGCCAGGAACTGGAACGCAGCAGCCAGGGCATGAGCCAGCGGCAGGTAGAAGCTGCCACGCTTCAGGAAAAAATCGAACAACTCGAAACAGAAGAAAAGCGCTTTTCTAAACGTCTGGAAGAACTGGAACAGGCCGAAACCCAGCGTCTGCAAGCCCTTCAGGTGGCCGAAACCGAAAATGAAGCCCTCACCAAACGCATCACGACGGTCAACCGCGAACTCGACGCCCGCCGCAATGAGTTCAAGCTGACGAAAAGCATGATCGAAAACCTGGAAGGGTTTCCGGAATCCATCCGGTTTTTGAGCAACAACAAAGACTGGAAAAAAGATGCTCCGCTCCTGTCCGACCTCATCTACGTGAACGAAGCCTACCGCGTAGCCATCGAAAACTACCTGGAGCCTTACCTCAACTATTACGTGGTGCAAACCATGGAGGATGCCTACGAAGCCGTTCAGTTGCTGAGCCGCAGTCAAAAAGGCAAGGCCAATTTTTTCGTACTCGACGCTTTCCGCGAATACCAGGCCCCCATGCTCATGCTGCCTGAAACCATGAATGCCATCGAGCTCGTGGAGGCCGACCCCGTTTACCGCAACCTTTGCAGCTACCTGCTTGAAAATGTGCTCGTTTCCGAAAAGGAAGATTATACCGGTACCATCCCCTCCGATGCCGTACTGTTGTCGAAAAGCGGCCAGCTCATCCGCCGCCGTTACAGCATCTCAGGCGGCTCTATAGGCTTGTTTGAAGGCAAAAAAATCGGGCGTAAAAAGAATCTGGAAATCCTGGAGGCGACCATTAAAAAATCGGAACGCGAAGCCGACCGCCTGTCCACAGATTTTTATACGCTTAAAGCAAAAATAGAAGGACTCAAAGGGCAGCAGACGTCCCAGCAAATCCAGCAGGAACGGGCAGCCATGAACAAATTGGTGCAGGAAAAAGTATCGCTGCTCACCCGCATGGAAAGCTTTGACACCTACCTTCGGGAAGGCAACGAAGCCCGCCAGCGCGCCATGACCGCCATCGCACAATTAGAGCAGGACAACGCTGACATCGAATTGCGGTTGCTGGAAAAACACGAAAATGCGCGCCAGGTAAAGGAACGGATTTCTCATACCGATGGCTCGTTCCGCCAGGTGGCCGAACAGCTCAGCCAGGCTTCAACGGCCTACAATGAGCAAAACATTGCCTTTATCCGCCAGCAAAACAAAGTGGGGACCCTGCAGCGCGAGTTGTCCTTTCGCGAAAAGCAATTGGAGGAAGCCAACGCCGCCATGGTGGTCAACTCCAAAAACATTGAGCAGAACGAGACCGAAATCACCCAGGTGCACGAGCTGATCGCGCAGGTGGAACAGGAATTGCAGGCCGATTACGACATTCGAAAAAACCGCGAAGCCCTGCTCACCGAAGCCGAATCAAGCTACTTCAAAGCACGCGGCGCCATCAATGAAATCGAAGACGGATTGCGCAAAGCCAACAAAACAAGCCAGGACACACAACTACTTGTCAACCAACTTAAAGAAAAACTCAGCGACGTCAAATTCAAAATCAGCTCGGTGGGCCAGCGCCTGAACATTGAGTTTGGTATTTCCATCAACGACATCATCAACCGAGCGCCCAATCCGGAATTTTCTGAAGCCGACCTCGGCCCCCGGGTAGACCGGCTGAAGGAGCGCATTGATACCTACGGCGAAATCAACCCGCTGGCCGTGGAGGCCTACGACGAAATGAAAATCCGCCACGAAACCATCAGCGAACAACGTGACGACGTGGTGCAGGCCAAAGCGTCGCTCATGGAAACGATCAAAGAAATTGAAGAAACGGCTACCGCGCAGTTTCTGGAAGCTTTCGGGCAGGCGCGCCTTTATTTCATAGACGTATTCCGCAGCCTGTTCACGGAAGACGACAACTGCGACCTCATTTTGCTCAACCCGGAAACTCCTTTAGAGTCAAAAATCGAAATCGTTGCCAAACCTAAAGGCAAACGACCACAAAGCATCAGCCAGCTTTCCGGCGGCGAAAAAACCCTGACGGCAACGGCGCTGCTTTTTGCGTTGTACCTGCTCAAACCAGCACCTTTCTGCATCTTCGATGAGGTAGATGCACCGCTCGACGACAGCAACATCACCAAGTTCAACAAGATCATTAAGAAGTTCTCCAAAGATTCACAATTCGTCATCGTTACCCACAACAAGCTCACCATGGCTGCGGTGGATACCATCTACGGCGTGTACATGGCCGAACAGGGCGTTTCCGGCGTCAGTCCGGTGGATTTCCGGCATTTTGAAAATTCGGGAGCGTTTGAGGTGGCAAGGTAGAGGTCATCAAAATGCTTTACTCAGTCAAACCGGGTTTTCACACATCCAAAACCGCATTTCGTCAGCTCTTCCAACACGATTTGGATAATTGTCTTTAACTTGTAACCTGATCAGGAAGGTCCAATTGGTCAGTCCGGATGTGAGTTTTTGCATGTATTGACTATTTTAGTCTCATAACCTTCAAAACAAATTACGCACCATGAAAAACCATTTGCTCTTGCTGCTTTGCTGTGCGGCTACCTGTTTTTGCTTTGCGCAAACAGAGGACATTCAGTTTTCCAATCCCTCTTTTGAAGATTTTGCAAGAGCCAGCAACCCACCCATTAATTGGTATGACTGCGGATTCCAGGGCGAAACGCCGCCCGATGTACAACCCGATCCCACCTTCAACGTCACAAAAGAAGCTTATCATGGCGAAACCTACCTCGGCATGGTAACCCGCGACAACGATACCTGGGAATCCGTTTCGCAACAAATCAGCCTGCCCCTGAAAAAAGGCGGGTGTTATACGTTTGAAGTTTATTTAGCCAGATCGCTGACCTATATGAGTATCAGCCGTATATCAGACAAAGTGGCAAATTATGCAACCCCCACTAAACTCAGGGTTTGGGGCGGGTTCAGGCATTGCGATAAAAAACAATTGCTGGCCGAGACGCGACTCGTGATCAACACAAATTGGAAGCCTTACCGCCTGTTTTTTGAGGCGATAGAGGCCTATTCTTTCCTGACATTTGAAGCCTTTTACGACACGCCAACTTTAATCCCATACAATGGTAATCTCTTATTAGACAACCTTTCGGACATAAAAGCCCATCCCTGTAACCAGGATCCCGGCTTCGACCCGGAATTATTTGCCGGTTCCGAAAAGGAGGAAACAGAAGTGCAAATTCCGGAAACGCCGGCAGTGACCATCACAGAGCAAGAATTGGTGAATATCGCAGAAACGATTGCGCCCCGCATTAACTTCAATACATTCGGTTCACTCAATCGCTCTTTGCACACCGACAAAAATACTGGCAAAGAAATCTGGGTAAACTACCCGTTGTACAGCCTGCTTGAAGGGTTGAAACAACACCCCATCGCCACGGTCATCCTGGTGATCACCGAAAAAGACCCGGATCTGGCCGAAAAGAAAAGGAAAAGCCTGAAAATAGCCCTTCGCAACATGGGAGCGCGGAAAGACCAGGTCATTGTAAGGAATTGGTTAGAAAAAGACGAAGTTAATGTTTGG
>JABWAJ010000526.1 GCA_013361075.1 Saprospiraceae bacterium
CATTGCAATATGCAAAGGATCAAAATGCAAAGCAAAGCATTGTAATGAAAGTTTCGCTAAACTGGTTAAAAGATTATTTAGATATTGATCTTACCGCTGAACAGGTTTCCGAGTGGCTCACTGATCTTGGTTTGGAAGTAGAGGGTCTGCAAAAAGTGGAAAGCATCAAGGGTGGTTTGGAAGGCGTTGTGGTAGGCTGGGTCAAAGAATGCTATAAGCACCCCGGGGCAGATAAGCTCTCTCTGACCAAAGTGGACATCGGTGCCGAAGAGTTGCTGCAAATTGTATGCGGCGCTCCGAATGTAGCTGCAGGCCAAAAAGTACTGGTCGCCACCGTGGGCACTACCTTGTACCCTACCGGCAGTGAAGAAGCCCTCACCATTAAAAAAGGTAAAATTCGCGGCGAAGTTTCCGAAGGAATGATTTGTGCCGCTGATGAATTGGGCATCGGCTCGGATCACAGTGGTATTCTTGTGCTGCCGGATGCTACCCAGGTTGGCCTTCCTGCCCGCGACGTGCTTCAATTAGAAAACGATTACGCCATTGAAATCGGGTTAACGCCCAACCGCTCTGATGCGACCAACCACATTGGGGTAGCCAGAGACCTCGCCGCGGCGCTCAAAATCAATGCCGGCCATAGTGGCGAATTGCGCCTGCCGGATGTGAGCGCTTTCAAAATAGACAACCACAGCTTACCCATAGAAGTGGTTGTGGAAAACTACGAAGCCTGCCCCCGTTATGCTGGTGTGGTTATCGGTGGACTGACCATTGGAGAATCGCCGGAATGGCTTCGCCGCCGGCTGAAAACAATCGGGGTGCGCCCAATCAACAACGTGGTAGATGCTACGAACTTTATCCTGCACGAACTGGGACAACCCTTGCATGCCTTCGACCTGGAGGAAATATCGGGCCGTAAAGTGATTGTCAAAACATTACCGGAAGGCACTCCTTTTGCTTCGCTGGATGAAGTAGAGCGCCAGCTCTTTGCAGAAGATCTGATGATTTGTGACGGAGACAGCAACGGGATGTGTATTGGTGGTGTCTTTGGCGGCATCCGCTCGGGGGTAAAAGACAGCACAACGAGCATCTTCCTTGAGTCGGCTCATTTCCACCCAAAATCGATTCGCCGCTCCAGCATGCGCCACAATCTGCGAACCGAAGCCGCTAAAATATTCGAAAAAGGCAGCGATCCCAACCTGCCGGTTTATGCGCTTAAGCGGGCCGCGCTGCTCATTCAGGAATTGGCCGGTGGCTTCATTGCCTCCGAAATTGTTGACTTGTATCCCAATCCGGTACAACCGGCTCAGGTTGAAGTAGCCTATGCCAACATTAACGGACTCATTGGTGTGGATATTCCCAAAACCCGGGTTAAGGAAATTTTTGCTGCGTTGAGCATGTCTGTCGTAGCCGAAACCGACACCTCCCTGACCGTGACCATTCCAACCAATAAATCGGACGTAACGCGGGAAGCAGATGTGATCGAAGAAATTTTACGCATTTACGGTTTCAACAACGTACCGGAACCCGGACGCATTAAACTAGCCGTCAGCAAAGCACCGTGGCCTGATCCGAATCAGGTACGAAACAGCATCAGTGATTACCTTGCTGCACATGGGTTTAATGAAACAATGGGGCTTTCTCTTTCAGAATCAAGGTATTACAAAGAAGTACTCGCTTCGGTTAGCGAAGACGAGCTGGTTTTTATCAACAATACATCCAGCGTTCAACTGGACATTATGCGTCCGACCATGCTCATGAGCGGTCTGGAAGCCATACTGCACAATCAGAACCGCCAGCAAAGTAACCTGCACCTTTTTGAATTCGGGAAAACATACCGCATTAAAGCCGAAGGAGGATACCGGGAACAGCAACATCTCAGCATTTTCCTTTGCGGCAAGCGCTGGAGCGAAAGCTGGCTGCGCAGCGACAAGGAACAGGCTGGTTACTACCAATTGAAAGCTTATGTCGTCAACATTCTGGCGCGCCTCGGTGCTACTGGTTTTCAGGAAACTGCTGTTCAGGATGAAATTTTCAGTTACGCCCTGCGGTGTCACCGCGGCCCCCAGGAGTTGGCTGTTTTTGGCAAGTTGTCACCGCGTCTGTTGAAAAAAATGGACATCAAGGGTGAGGTTTTTTATGCAGACCTTCACTGGGATAATCTGCTGAAAAGTGCCTCGAAACACCGGGTTACCAGCGAAGAACTAAATAAATTTCCATCTGTAAGAAGGGATTTGGCACTGGTTATTGATGATTCAGTAAAATTTAACGATATTGCCTCGATTGCCGTAAAGGTGGGCAAAAAGTTGCTCCGTAATGTCAATTTATTTGATGTTTATGAAAGTGAATCACAACTTGGCAAGGGCAAAAAAAGTTATGCTGTCAGCTTTGTTTTTGAGGATGCAAGCAAAACTTTGCAAGACAAAGACATCGAAAAAATAATGGATCAGCTGATCTCGGCATACGAAACACAACTTGGCGCCCTCATCAGGCGTTAGTTGCTGGATGAATGGTATTGGTTTGATTTGCAGGGCCCATTGAGGGTTTTTACAAAACCAGCAGATCTCCCAATATAATGAATAACAAGCATGGAACTGTCTTCAAAAATTGATGGCATTGATTTGAAAGTGAGGCAGTTGGCGCTGAAATTAGAGCAGCTTCAACTAGATTATGCCTTGTTATTGCAGGAAAATGAGCAACTGAAAGCAGAAGCGAGCCGTTATCGCGAAGTAGCGACGACTTTGAAACATAAACTAGGCACGACCCAGCAGGCGATGGAGACAAGGGGGGAGGAAACAACGGAAAAGCTGAGGCAACAAATTGATTTATACATCGGGGAGATTGATAAGTGTATTGAGTGGCTTTACAACAATTGACGCATGAGCGAAGATGGACAAGAGACAAAGAGCATCACGGTATCCATTGCCGGAAGGCCCTATCCCTTGAAAATCAAGGCTTCGGAGGAAGCCGACATTCGCCGTATCGTCAAAGAACTAAACGATCGCATCAACCGGTTTCAGTCAACTTATGCCAACAAAGACAAACAGGATTGTCTGTCTATGGCGGCATTGACGTATGCGGTTGAATCGCACAAGGCCAATCAATTGACAATGCCGGATGGCATTGTTTCGCAAAAACTTACCCGTTTGGACGAACTGTTAGATAAACTTTTGTTGTCTTAATTCCTTTCTCTTTTCCTATCCTTTGCATGCGGTTGTGGTTTTGCATATTGCGCGCGGCTTAAAGCCGTGGGCTATTTCATCATTCTCAAAACAAGTGTAATGATATGAATACCACAGGAATAGGAATAGGGATTGCCATTGGGGTAATTGTGGGCGCCATTGTTGGCTACCTGCTCATCCGCCTTTTCAGCAAAAATGCGGTGCAGTCGAAAGTAGAGGAAATGAATGCTAAAGCAGACCAGGCGGTAAAAGAAGCGCGCCTGTCCGCAAAACGCATAATTGACGAAGCCGAAACCAAATCAGAAAAAATCATTTCCCAGGCCGAGATTGAAAACGAAAAGATCAAACAACGCAAAATTCAGGAGGCCAAAGAAAAATTCAACCGCTACCGTTCCGAATTTGAAAGTGAAAAATCGAACCATGTAGTGGAAATGAAAGAGCGCGAGATGATGGTCAAATCCATGGAAAGCGAATTGCGCCAAAAAGAAGAAAAATTTGACGACCGGGTGAAGAAGCTGGAAAGTCAACGCAGCGAGCTGGAACAAAAAGAATCCGACATCAAAGCCATCCGCGAAAATCTCGACCTGCAACTCAAAGTTGTTTCCAAAAAGAAAGAAGAACTCGATGCTGCCAATGACCTGCGCATCCGTGAATTGGAAAAAGTAGCCGCACTTAGCCAGCAGGAAGCCAAAGAACAATTGCTGGAAGCCATCAAAGGCAAAGCGGAAACGGAAGCCATGGCGCTCATCAAAGACACCATTGAACAGGCCAAAGCCACAGCCAACAAGGAAGCTAAAAAGATCGTGATTCAAACCATCCAGCGGATGTGTGCTGAATACACCATTGAAAATACGGTTTCTGTATTCAACCTCGATTCTGACGACCTGAAAGGCCAGATCATTGGCCGCGAAGGCCGGAACATCCGGGCACTGGAAGCCGCTACCGGCGCAGAAATTATCGTTGACGAT
>JABWAJ010000527.1 GCA_013361075.1 Saprospiraceae bacterium
GCGCGATGGTCTTCAATGCCGATGGGAAAAAACTGGGCCTGATTCGGGTAGATGGCCCTACCAGCAATTGCAGCCTTACGCCCGACGGTAAAACCCTTTACATTACCAATGATGGCTATGTGCTTCGATTGATCATGAAGAAATAGAGACTGACATGAAATTGTACCACTTAAAACAAGGCATTGGCATTGAACACGACGGGCAATCCTATCTGTTGCAAAATGAATCCTGGGAGGCCCTGATCAACCGGGATGATTCACGGTCGGTTGTTTTGGAAAAACTCAATACAGCAACGAAGCTTGATACCATTTCTGCTGCTGATATATTGTCGCCATTGGGTCAAAACCAGGAACTCTGGGCCTGCGGGGTTACCTACCTCAGAAGCAGGGAAGGAAGACAGGAAGAAAGCAAATCAAGCGGAGGCAGTGAATTTTATGCGCACGTTTATGAAGCAGCTCGGCCTGAAGTTTTTTTCAAGGCTACCCCTCACCGCGTGGTGGGGCATGGCGGGTTTGTCCGCATTAGAAAAGACTCTTCCTGGGATGTGCCCGAGCCGGAGTTGACCCTGGTGGTGACCACCAGCGGTAAAATCATTGGCTATACCATTGGCAATGACATGAGCAGCCGGAGCATTGAAGGCGAAAACCCGTTGTATTTACCTCAGGCAAAAACTTACGATGGTTGCGCCGCGCTGGGTCCATGCATTTACTTGCCTGAAGAACGGCTGTCTGAAGACACCCAGGTCCGGTTGCAAATCCACAGAACAGGCTCCCTCGTGTTTGAAGGAGCAATTACTTTGAGCCAGATGAAGCGAACCCAGGAAGAATTGGTGGCTTACGTATTCAAAGAGTGTTCGTTCCCGTATGGATGTTTCATCATGACTGGAACGGGGATTGTACCTTCTGCTGACTTTACTTTGCATAGTCAGGATGAAATTCATATTTCGATTGATTCGATCGGCACGCTCATAAACACTGTAAGCTAACATGACACTACTGATTATCCTGTTTGCCATTCTTTTTCAGGTATTTCTGACGGCTAAAAAAGTCAGCCCTTTTTTGTCTCTGCTCCTTGTAGCCATCCTGACCGGTTTGATGCTGGGTATGGCGCCTTCTGCTATTTTGGTTTCGCTGGAAAAAGGAGTGGGCAGCACCCTGGGTAGCTTAGCGCTGATCATTTGCCTGGGTGCTATCCTCGGCAAAATCCTGGAAGAAAGCGGTGCAGCCGAACGGATCACCACCACCCTCATCAGCAAATTTGGAGAAAAAAACATCCAGTGGGCCATCATGCTCACCGGCTTTTTGATTGGCATTCCGCTGTATTACAATGCCGGTTTTGTCATCCTCGTGCCTCTGGTTTTTTCTTTAGCCCGAAAAACTCAGGTGTCGCTGTTGTTTGTCGCAATTCCTATGGCTGCTGCCTTGTCCACCACACATTGCTTTTTGCCGCCGCATCCGGGTCCTGTATTTTTGGTCAACGCCTTTAAAGCTGACCTCGGCAAAACCCTGGTTTATGGCCTGATCATTTCAGTACCGGTGGTCGTGCTCGCCGGGCCGGTTCTGGGGCGCTTCCTTAAATCCGTCCAGACCGAAACGTCCTTGCAGGTATTGCAAAGCCAAAGCAGGCAAAAAGAAGAATTACCAGGGGCATGGCTTAGTTTTTTGATCGCTTTATTGCCTGTTTTACTCATCGCTGCATCGGTGATCACCAACAATATTTTGCCCGATGGATGGCTCAAAAAATCCTTTTCCTTTCTGGGAGACGCCAATATCGCGCTGCTGATTTCCGTCTTGCTGGCCATCTATTTTTTTGGTTTGAAAAAAGGAGAAACCATGGAAACCACCATGACCTGGCTCAACGGGGCCATCTCGGGTATTTCAGTCATTCTCCTGATCATCACTGCCGGCGGAGTTTTTAAACAGATTCTCACAGATAGCGGTACGGCGGCTTATATTTCTTCCTTCAGCAGCCAGTGGCAAATGCCTCCCTTGCTTTTTGGCTGGATCATTACGGCGCTGCTTAGGGTCACCATTGGCTCTGCTACGGTGGCTGGAATTACCGCAGCAGGAGTGGTTACGCCGATCGTGCTGGCCGGACAAGTTTCTCCCGAACTCATGGTATTGGCCGTAGGCACTGGCAGCGTATTTGGCTCCCACATCAACGATACCGGTTTTTGGATGTTCAAGGAGTTTTTCAACCTGACGCTCAAACAAACTTTCCAATCCTGGACGCTGATGGAAACCTTAATTTCAATTTTAGGCCTGATCGGCGTTTTGATTCTGGATTTATTTGTATAAAAACATACCACCAGGCAGGTAGAGAAGAGCCACGTAACCACGTTTACTAAACTTTTGATAGTTTTAATAAAGTTTGGCCAACAGATACTCCTCGTAGATCGGTACAAAACATCAACTACATGACGAATTCAGCGCCTTTACAACAAACCCACTACGACGTTCTCGTCATCGGAGTTGGCTCCATGGGGGCTGCCACCTGCTACTATTTAGCCAAACAGGGAGTCAAAGTACTGGGAATTGAACAATTCGACATTCCTCACGAACAGGGATCACACGCCGGGCAAAGCCGCATCATCCGCAAAGCCTATTTCGAGCACCCCGATTATGTGCCGCTGCTGGAGCGTGCTTATCAAAACTGGCAGGAACTGGAAGCCAGAACAGGCCACCATGTATATTTCAAAACCGGGCTCCTCTACCTTGGCCTGCATGAAAGCGACTTGATAAAAGGCGTCCGGGAGTCTGCTCTGAAATACCAGATTGAAATCCGGGAGCTTTCCGACTGGCAATTGAGCGCCGCCTATCCCCAGTTTCGGGTGCCGGAAAATTATACAACACTGCTGGAACCCGATGCCGGGTTTATTTCCCCGGAAAAAGCAATCCTGCTGTATGTGGAACAAGCCATTCATTATGGAGCTGCCATCCGGACGAAAGAAAAAATTTCCGGGTGGGAACAAACCCGGACAGGCGTGACCGTAAGCACCGATAAAGGCCAATATACTGCTGACAAAATCATCCTTACCGCTGGTGCCTGGGCCGGAAAACTCCTTCCCGGTTTGGCTTCCCGGTTCACAGTAACCCGCCAGACGCTGGCCTGGATGATCCCTTCGGAGTGGAAGCCCTATGAATATGGCCACTTCCCCTGCTGGGTCATTGCAGATGCTGCCAAACCAAGCATTTACTACGGTTTTCCGGCATTGCCAGTTGGAGCATTCGGCGGCCCCATTGGTCTTAAAATTGGCCACCATGCCCACGGCAATCCTACAGATCCCGACGCTGTAAACCGCAAGATCATGCCGGAGGAAGAGTCCAACCTAATTGAAGCGTTGAACCAATTTATACCGGGTGCATACGCGAGTACTTACACCATGAAAACCTGCCTGTACACCAATACACCGGATGAAAATTTCATCCTCGATTTTTTACCCGGTACTGACAACCGGGTTATCCTTGCGGCAGGCTTCAGCGGGCATGGGTTTAAATTTGCGTCCGTGGTGGGTGAAATTATGGCCGACCTGGCACTGAAAGGAAAAACGGAGTTGCCGATTGGTTTTTTGGGAATGGAGAGGTTTTAAAGGCAACGGGCAAAACTGACAACTAATGAATATGGCCAATCATAAATCCTATCTTTTCACCTCTGCCCGGCTTGGTTTTAGAAATTGGCTGGCAACGGACCTTGAAGAAATGGCTGCCATCAATGCAGACAAGGCGGTCATGGAGTTTTTCCCCAAAGTAGCGACCAAAGAGGAGACCCTAAACTTTATCCACCGGATGCAGCAACAACTGACCAATAAAGGGTTCTGCTATTTTGCTGTCGACCTCCTTGAAAGCCATGAGTTTATTGGCTTTATCGGATTATTCGAACAAACTTACGAAGCCCATTTTACCCCTTGTGTGGACATTGGCTGGCGGCTTCGCAAAACAGCCTGGAATCAAGGTTTTGCTACGGAAGGGGCAGCACGGTGTCTGGAGTACGCATTTCAGGATTTAAACCTCCAAAAAGTCGTTGCGGTCGCCCCCAAAATTAATGTGCGGTCTGAGCAGGTAATGAAAAAAATCGGGATGAAAAAATCGGGAGAGTTTGAACACCCGCTGTTGGGTGATTGTGAAAGGTTGAGGGATTGTGTGTT
>JABWAJ010000528.1 GCA_013361075.1 Saprospiraceae bacterium
CGCTGGTAAATGAGCTCGTTTTCTTCGCCGCGCGTGATCGGTTTCACCGCTTCCTCAAAGCGCTTGTTGGTTTTGGGATCGAATACCGACAGCAGGGTCAACTGTCCGCTTTTCCGGTTGAGCAACTGGTAAAAATCCTGGTCGTTGCGCACGGTGACGTCGTCAATTTTTTCGATGATACAGCCTGCTTTTACGTTGGATTTGGCATTGTCAAACGGGCCTTTTGCGATGATTTCAGCAATTTTCAGCCCATTTCCCGTGTAGGTTTCATCCAAAAATATGCCCAGGTAAGCCGTGGCGTCCGTATTGACCTGCGGTGGCGAAAACCGGCAGCCCGTATGCGAAGCGTTCAGTTCGCCCAGCATTTCCGACATCATTTCCGCAAAATCGTAGTTGTTGTTGATGAATGGCAAAAAGCGCTTGTATTCCTGGTAGTAAAAATTCCAGTCCACCCCATGCAGGTCTGTGACGTAGAATTTTTTGACTACTTGTCGCCAGGCATGGTCGAAAATATAGGCTTTTTCAGCCAGGTAATTGAGGTTCATTTCCCCCGTGATGTTCACATTTTCGCGCTTGCCGCCTTCGGTTTCTATTTTGACAATATTGCCGTTGGAAATGACAAAAATGTATTTGCCGTCTTCACTGATTTCCATACCCGAACCGGCGTCTTTGCACAGCAATTTGGTTTCTTTGGTCCGCAATTCGGTGACCCACAAATCGCTGGTTTTTTCAAACTGCGCCAAATAGAAAAGCTTTTCCCCGTCTTTCGACAAGACCGCATCGGAAAGTCGGGAAGAGTGGATGGTCAGCCGCGCCTTGCGGTTTTCGATGCCGGCAAGTTCCAGTTCAATGGGTTTTACTTCTTTTTTGGCGTCGTCCTTTTTATCCGTTTTGTCTTTTTTATCGTCTTCTTTAGACTTCTCCTCTTCTTTTTTGTCTTTCTCTTCCTGCTCTTTCACCAAAGCAAAATCCTCTTTGCTCAGTTTGAAGCGGTCAAAAGCTGCCTGGGTAAAAAACATGCCGTAAACGTCGGATTCGCCCCCCCATGAACCGTGGTTTTTCATGCCGTCGCGGTCCGAAAACCAGAGCATCATTTTGCCTTCCATCATCCACTTCGCAGTATTGTCGGAATAACCGCTCAGGGTCAGGTTAACAGGCTCGCTTTTGCCGTCAGCGTTTACCAGACCAATTTCGCCTACGAATACCTGCCCGCCTTTGGGAATGAAATCTGCCAGCAGCCACTTGCTGTCCGGCGACCAGGAGTAGTATTGGTCGCCGTCGGCATAAGAGTAGTTATAGGTGCCCGGCAATACCGTCCGGTGTGTTTTGGAAGCTAAGTTCAGGACCCTTAGCGTCGTTCGTTCCTCCAGATAAGCCACTTCTTTGCCATCCGGGGAATACCGCGGCTGAAATTCTTCCTTATCCGTAGCCGCCAGCGCTTCTTCTTTCAGCACGGTAGCCGCATAGAAATAGGGCTCTTCCTTGCGCACGATGCTGCTTTGGTACACGTTCCAATTGTTGTTGCGTTCGCCTGCGTAAACAACAGAGCGGCCATCGGGGCTGAAACTGACGCTGCGTTCCTGCTCCGGCGTATTCGTGATGCGCTTGGTAACACTGCCGTCTGCTGAAGTGACAAACACTTCGCCGCGAAAAACAAAGGCGATTTCTTTGCCGCTTGGCGCTAATGAAAATTCCGTTGCGCCCCCGTTGATAGACATGATTTTTTCGGTATTCAACCGCCCGTCTGTATTGACCTGGATCGCCACTTTTTTCGGTTGACCGCCAGCTTCGAGGGTATAAATTTCCCCATTCCAGCCAAAGCAAAGTTTGCCGGTGCCTGCTTTGGACAAAAAGCGGACGGGGTGTTTGTCAAAAGTGGTCACCTGGACAGGCTGCGCCCGGGCATCGAGGGTTCTTTTCCAGATGTTGAACGTGCCGGAAGCTTCGCTCAGGTAGTAGATTTCGTTTTCAGTTTGCCCGAATACCGGGTTGCGGTCTTCACCGTTGAAAGTAGACAACTGGGTATATTTTTGGGCTGGCACATCGTAAATCCAGATATCCCGGGTCACCGAAGAGGTATGGTGTTTGCGCCAGTGGTCTTCGTAGCCTTTCCAGTCGTGGTAAATGATTTTTGTGCCATTTGCATTGTAGCGGGCGTATTCGGCCTGGTTGTCCATGACCATGGTCGCGTTGCCCCCCGCCAGCGGCACAGAATACAACTGCGAAAAACGCGGAAACTGGGCATTTTCAGCCGTGTACCGCCGATTTGCCGTAAAAATAACCCGCTGGTTGTCAGGGGAAAAATCGCAGGGCATGTCGCCGGCAGAATGGTAAGTCAGGCGTTTGGCTTCTCCGCCCGTTGCGGGCATTACAAATACGTCGAAATTGCCGTAGCGGTCGGAAGCAAAAGCAATTTGCCGGCCGTCGTGCGACCAAACCGGCATGAAGTCGTGGGCTTCGTGCAGGGTCAGTGGCATTGCCGCACCGCCCGCAGCCGGCACGCGGTACAAGTCTCCTTTGTAGCTGAACACAATCGTTTGTCCGTCAGGTGAAATGCTTGGATAACGCATCCAAAGCGGGGATTCCTGGGCGGTTGTACTCCAACTCATCCACAGGATGCTCATCATAACCGGCAGGATGCGCAGGCTAAGGGCGACAGTCGGGGCTGTCCCTTCTTTAGGTGTTCCTTTCATAAACCAACAGTTTTTTGTAAAGGTAAAAAAAGTGGAGCTGCCTGAGGGGGGTGAAATTTGAGGGGGAGGATTTGGGATTTGATGATGTGGTACTGTCCAAAATCCGGCAAATAGAGGATTCAATTCCCTATTTGCCATTATTTTTTGACTATTCTTTGTTTTATAAAAGCATGGAGGTTCTCCGCGGGGAATGGTACAAGGCCGGGGCCTAAAGGCAAGCGGGGCGTCTTATAACAAAAATGGGTTTTGAACACGGACACCTGCAATTACTCCTCCGTGGTGCAAGTCTTCAGTAAGAATCGTGTGACAATGGGCACTTTTTGCTGCACTGATAATCAAGCTATCCCAAAAAGAAATTTGATGCAGCGTATGAAGGTCAATGGCATCCTTAATTTGATCAATATCAATAGTAATTACTTCAAAAAGCGCTAAATCATCCAATATGGCTTTTACTTCGATAGGAGGCTGCTTAAATTTTCCAAGCATTACAACCGCAAACTCATTCAATACCTGAGTGCTCAACACAAATTTTACCCGCCCTTTTGCCTGCCTCAAAAGCGATAAGCATTTCTCTTGTTTATACTGCTCATTTTTACTAAAGCAATAAACAAGAAAATTGGTATCAAGAAAATACTTCCCGGTCATAAAGTGATGCTCTGTCCCATTTCCAATCCGTGGTATCTATTGCCAGGCGCTGACTATGGTCAATTAATTTTTGAATAGGGTCCTGATCGGGCGGGCATACAGTTTGCCTCAACAAAGTTCTGATGAGTTCATTCAGGCTGGCACCATGCTTTTCAGCATATTCCCGGCTTTTATGAAGCAAGTCTTCAGGCAAGGATAAAGTTACATTTTTCACATCACACAGGTTATGTGTGCAAATATACACGTAAAATTGTCAAAAAGCAACCCCTTTGCTCATTCCGAAAAGCATGACAAGCAAGAGGACATTAGTTAAAATCCCCCTAAAAGCAACACTCCTTTTTAATTTTTGTCTGTAAATTGCGTCATCACTCAAGCATTCAAGCTTTTAACAAACCGACTGTTGTATGAAATCACTCCTCAACTGCATTCTGATGCTGTTTGCCATGCATGCAGCTGCCCAGGTACCTGCTCCGGCAGAAATCGTCAAGAAAAAATACGCTACCCGGCCAATGAGCAACCAAACCATTGAGTTTGATGGCGTTCTCAACGACCCGGTCTGGAATACCGTCGAATGGGGCGGCGATTTTACGGAATATCAACCCGACGAAAATACGCCGCCGAGCCACCCGTCTCAGTTCAAAATACTCTACGACGAAAAATACCTCTACATCGCCACCCGGGCGTACGATAGCGCCCCCGACAGCATCGTGAAGCGGATGAGCCGCCGAACTTCGGACAGCGGCACATGTTTTTGCTGAAAGCTTTGGGCAATGTTGTCCCGGGCCTGCCGGAGCTCCCCTC
>JABWAJ010000029.1 GCA_013361075.1 Saprospiraceae bacterium
TCGGCAAAGCTCTCTGAATAATGTGCAATTTGTGCCGCCTGAATTAAAGTAAGGGCTTCTTCCTCAACCCTTTGCTGTTGCTGGTAGCATTGCATCACCTCCCAAAGCAAATTTTTTAAATTTTCAAGCAATGCCTGATCGTAAGGCACGGTCAATTTTTTGACCCAAACCTGGCACAACATTGCTTTTAATTCAATCAAAGCATCATCTGACAAGGCATGGGGCAATGCTTGCTGCAGAATTTGTTCAGCCTGGCTGATTTCCCCCATATCCAACAGGAATCCGGCAAAATGTTTTGATGTAAACGCGGCATGTTCTCCGTTTGGAGCACAATTAAGGGCTTCCTGATAAAAATAATGCGTTTTGTTGGGATCAAAATTGTCTTCCGTAGCCCCGTAGTGGTGCAAAACTGCCGAGTTGTGGCAAAAACGGTATTCCTCAAATGGGTGCCCGTTTGAAATCAGGTCAGCAGGATCGGCTGGAGCACCCTGCTGTAGCCTCGCTATCAGATTTAGCTCGCGAAGCAGGGTTTTATTCCCGGTTAACCAGCTCTCCGTTTTTTCCTCATTTCCCAATTTGGCAAAAACCAGCCCCAGAAAATTTTCCCGGTTGAATGGAATTTCTTCAGGCAGGAGATAGGGCGGCAACATGTTCTGCCAATCAATCGGGTGCATCATCCCTTGTCCCGGTCGTACCATGAAGTGCATTGCGCCGGAAGGCGGCCTGACCGACAGAAAATCGTGAACAGCAATCAATTCATCGAGGCGTTGTTCTTCTGCGATGTATTGTTTAATCTCCGGAATCAGTTCTGCAGACGCATATATCGAAAGCATGGATTTTTTATTTAGCACGTTCCTTTGGCACAGCGCATGGGTTTGAACAATTACAAATTGATGTGCAACATTCGCAAACCACTTTGACAGCTATAGGGCAAATCACGGTCCGAATCGTCTACGTCGTGGTCAATCAGTATTTCTTCCAGGGAAATACTTCTGTCTCCCTTTAAATTTCGGGTTTTCAGCATTTGCATGCCGGCTTTGTGCATGGTTGGGAACAGTTCGTCATCGGAAGGTGCCAGCAGTAAGGCATGGTTTTGTGCATAATAAACTACATATACCTGGGTTGCATCCCCAAATGTATCCGTAGCCAACGCCCCGGAAAGAAATAAATGCCGGTTTCTCAATTTCACCTCGCTCATACGACAGGCATGAAAACTTCTTCCAGAATTAAATCACAAACTTTCAATCCTGCCTGATTTACCGGCTCGCTCAGGCCAACCTCCAACCGCGTATCCGATACGGAAATGAGGTATACACTGATGTCTTCAGGATAGGCTGCACCCAGGATCTTTTTTGCGTAGGAAAGTGCCTGATCCCATTTCAGGCTATGAAGGAAAACCAGGGGATCGTCCTGAATGGCGGCCAGGGTTTCTGACGCCGGCAAACGAAACAATACCCCATCAGGTTCGTTGCTGTTCACAACTGCATCTACCAGAATGAGGCGGTCGTGGCCCTGCAATTGAAAGAGCATCTCAAAAGCAGAGGTGCCCATATCAATTAGAGTAAGCCCCTGAATCGAATCGCCCAGTCGCTTTTTCAGTTGTTCAATGACAAAACACCCGACTCCGTCGTCGCTTCGCACAGGATTTCCAAAACCGAGTACAGCCGTTTTTTTTACCATAGAAAAAACAAATATTGGGCAATGGCATCTTTCATACAGGGGGTTTCTTATGTTAACATCAGCCGAAATATCTGATACGGATTCTGATGATTACAATTTAAACTTCGCCAGTTGCTCACCCGATTTTGCATCATGTGCATGAACCGTACAAACCAGGCAAGAATCGAACGAACGGGCTACCATGCCGACTTCTACAGGATCGTGCGGGTCTTCGATTTCTGTGCCTTCCAGGGCTGATTCAATCGGCCCCGGGTTGTTCTTTTCATCGCCGGGGCCAACATTCCAGGTAGTGGGTGCCATTACCTGGTAGTTTTTGATGACTCCGTTTTCGATTTCAATCCAGTGTGCCAAAGATCCCCGTGCTGCTTCGGTAGCACCAAAGCCCATGCCGTCGCGTTCTTCCGGCTTGATGTAAAATTGGCCATCCAGGTCAATTTCCGACAACCACTGGTTGATGTATTCATAAAGCCTTGGCGCTTCATGTACACGGGCAAGAGCACGCACAAATACACTCGGCCCCATTTTATTGATGATGTCGCCAAACAATGGATCCTGGATCTGGTGCGATAAATTCGCCGGATTGGCGTTGGCAATAACCCGGGATAATGGCCCGGCCTCAGCTGCAAATCCGTTGTACCGCGGTGCTTTCGCCCAGCTGTACTTTTCGTTAAAGTCCGTTTCGATCAAATTTTTTGATGGCAGTGGTGTGGGCATAGGTTCTTTCCAGGGGTGGGCAGCTGGCACATCAGCGTACCAGGAGTGTTTGACGTGCTCCTGAATATTGAGGTGGTCAAAAACATGATAATTCTGGCCATCATAAAAACCAGAAGGGCTTATGAGTGCTTTATTGCGGCCTTCTATGGTTGGCGTATTGTACAGGTCTTTGTGCAGGTAGGTTCCATAAGCAAGGAACTTGCCCACTCCCTGTCCAAATTTATCCATTCCAAATTCAAGGCTGGCGCGGATGAACAAACCCAGATCACTGTTTCGCTGGCTTTCGTTTTCTTCCACCCAGGCCATCAAATCGTCCCAGCTTTTTATTTGCATATAGCGCTCGATAGAACACCCCAGCCAAACGGACTCCAACCAGTCATTGCGGAAGTGGTTCATAATGGCATGAGCCCGCGTTATGTCCTTAAGAGTAGGTGCACACATGACGCCGCCCGGCACCATATAGGAAGAATGGGGCCATTGGCCTCCAAAAATGGCATATACTTCTACCGGTCGCCCTGAAGCAGTCACCCCTCTCTGAAAAGAGGTGCCTACATAAGCGGCAAAACGCCTGACTACTTCTGCATAGAGGGGTTTGTTTGCAAACTTTTTGTTCGCCATGTCTGTAGCAAAAATGGCATAGAACCACCGGGGTATGGATTGTATGGTTTCAGTAGCCTGGCCGATAGCACGTAACAACAGGGCATTGGGCGTCAGTTGTGTTTTCCATGCAGTATCTAAAGCAGAAGAGGCACAATATAGGTGGGAGCCACCACAAATTCCACAAATGCGGGGGGTAACAATCAGGCCTGATTGTGGATCTTTGCCGTGCATGATTTTTTCAAATCCACGAAACATAGCAGCTTGGGTATGCGCCCGCGTAACAACGCCATTTTCCATGTACACTTTCACATCCAGGTCGCCTTCAACGCGCCCGACGGGAGATATATTGAGTTCCTTGACCGTTGACATATAGGAATTATTTGACTTGTTTAATGAATGAAAAATTACTTGGACGTATCAAAATGCTCTTTGTTTACGCCCATCGCACCTTCTACTGCTCCCATTACTTTTTCGAATCCGGCGCGTGTGTAGTAGGCCAGGCGCGAAGTTCCAGCAGGCACGTCCTGGGGTAAAAAGCCCAGGTATTTGAGTGATTTGAAAACGCTTCCCTTGGCGAGGTCGTGATGGGGGAAGCCCGGCTCAGTACAGCCAAGGCATGGATGGTTGGCACGGGTTTTGCTCGACTGGCGGTTCCATAAAATCCGGTTGCAACTGGCATGTGTCATTGGCCCTCTGCAGCCGACCTCATAAAACAGACAGCCCCCACGTTTTCCAAAGCCACCGTCAACTTTTTGAGCGAAACTGATTGCATTCGGGCAGCCGGTTTGGACAAAATCCGTAAAAAAGGTTTTGGGCCGGTGAAAATCATCTATCAGCACATCTTTGATCCGGCCGGTTGAAATGGCCACCAGAATCTGGGTAACCCAGTCAGGGTGAGCCGGACAACCAGGGATATTGATCACGGGCAAACCTCCTTTGGAAACAAAGTCGGCACCAAGAAAACCACCTTTGCTTTTTTTGAGAAACTGAAGACCAGTACTTTCACTCGGGTTGGGTGGTACTGCTGGAATGCCTCCCCACGTCGCACAATCGCCAATAGCTACGACAAAAGCTGCAACTTTGGATAAGTCGCGTACCCAATCCTGCATGGGCCGGTCGCAGAAATAATTCATCGTACCTGTGCCGTTTGGGCCTTGAATGATGGTGCCCTCAAACACAAAAATGTCCATCTGAACTTTACCATTCAGAATATCTGAAAGCAGATCTTCGACCTGGTGCCCGATTTCAAGGCCAATGGAAGGATGCCAAAGAATATTGATGCCAAAGTCAGTAACCAACTCAACAACGGTTGGTTCTTCGGCATTCAGGAAAGACATGGTATTGCCGCTGCAGGCCCCACCTTGTAACCAGAGTACGTTTGCCATAGATTTAGATTTGTAGTACCCGAGAAATCTCCACATTATTGTTGGAGAAATAAGTATCACAACAAATATATGTCAACGATTCAGGATTAGTAATTTTTTACTAAAAAATTTAGAAAAAATTTTCTAATTTAGAAAGAGTCAAAATCAAATTAGGAGAAACGTCAGGTCAGCTCGTACCCGGACTTCTTAAATATTGCTTCCAATAGGCTGAATTTCAATGGTAAACTCGTCGAGCCCGCGGCGGGTGAAGTAGGGACTGATCTGGGCCCAGACCGCGTTTTTGAAATGGTCGGCAGTAAACGACTGTCCTTTGAGTATTTGCTGGGGAACCCAAAAAATGATGGTCATCCAGATGTTGTTGGTCAGGGTATCATAAATTCCCTGAACAGGTTCGGGCATGAGTACCCCCCGTTGAACGCAATAATCAAGGCGTTTGCGAATCTGAAGGAGCATCTTCGCAACAAACTGATGCCAGCGCGTCATGATGGCCGGATTAGAGCGCTCAATTTCAAACAAGTCTATGAGATAAAAATTGTACTTTGCAAAAAAAGAATGGTAAAGGTCCAATTGCTGGTCGAAATCAGCCAAACCGGGACTTTTCAGATAAAAAGAAAGGATTTCTGAAAACTCGTCGAAGAGGTTTTCATAAACAGTGGAGACAATAATATCTTTGTTTCGGAAGTGGTAAGCCAGATTCCCGACACTAATGCCGGCTTCATCGGCAATTTGTTGCAGCCGCACATTGGCAACACCGTCCTGGTTAAACAAACGGATCGCAGATTCGATTATCCTTAGCTTTGTTGCGATGCTCACACTATAAGGATTTTTTTCCCGATCAACCGGAAAGTGTTAATTGAGGGTTGTATGAAAACTTTCTAATTCTATTTTTAAGGTCCCCCGTTGATCTTTAGCGGCCAGGCGTCGCATATACAAGGCCATCATTTCTGCTCGCCGGGGACAGGCATGCGAGGTAATGCGGCGCATCAAAAATTTCATGGGCGTTTTATGATGCGCAAAAACCAGCGAAATTAACCACAATCCGTTGTGCACAGAGATCTGATCAATAACTGCAGTGTCGGAAAGCCAGCGGTCATCGCTCAGAAAGTCCATATCTTTGAGATCGCCCAGCTTGTCCGTAAAAAACAAGTTGCTCAGATGGTCAAGTACCTGAGCATAAAGAGCCGGATCCAGTACAAATGGTGGCTTCATAAGGTGATGCTCAAATTTAATTCCCAAATATACCATCTTTATCCGATAAAAGCGCTAAGGTTTGGCGGGATTCCTGCAAACCAATATCGGTAAAGTAGGGAAAAAGCAAGCCCCACAAGGCTTGCTGAAATTTTTTATAATCATTTGCCGGCTCTCCCTGAACATGGCAACAGTACATCCAGGAGTTGGCAGTTATCCAGAATTGAGTGGCAAGGGTTTGCATCTGTTCCTCTTTCAAAAGTTCGCTGCGGAACGCGCCCCGCGATTTGTTGAATTCCAGAGCCAGCTCAAGTTGCTGGATTTGCCAGAGAACCAGTTGTCGGTATCGTATCGAGATATCCGGGTAGTTCCGCACAATATCAAGTGTATCCAGATAAAAAAAGGCATACTGCTGTTGCAGTTCAAACGTACTGATCATCAGGCGTTCAATGTCTTCAAACAAGGGTAAAATCCGGAATTCTGTCAGCAACAGGCTTTGCTGTCCTTCAATCTGTGTCCAGATGGCCTGCAGGATAGCCTCTTTGTTTCGGAAATGATAGGTCAGGTTACCAAGGCTCATAAATGCTTCGTCTGCAATGTGTTGCAATCGGGCATTAACCAAGCCCCGGCTGTTAAAGCACCCAACCGCTGCAGCCAATATCTTTTGTTTTGTGTCTAAACCAGCCATTTTTTACCGGCAAAAACGACAATAGCAACCCAGATAAAAGGCTGCTATTGAAGTAAGGTTGAGAGCGGGATACGAGACTCGAACTCGCGACTTCCAGCTTGGGAAGCTAGCGCTCTACCAACTGAGCTAATCCCGCATTGTGGTACTACAAAAATACAAAGCTTATTCGTTTGCGCAAACTAAAATTTTTCTGCATCTTTGTCATGGGCATCTAACTTACGTTGAGCTATGGTGTAATAAAAAAAGAACCCGGGATCAAGCATTTGCTTTCCCGGGCTGGTAGTTTTAAGGGGCCTTTCACGCTTTCGAGTTTATTTTTGGAACTATGTGAGCGACCTTTCTATCTGCTCCTTTTCAAAAAATTAAAAAAACAGGTGTACCTTAAACAAAAGGAATCTATACCCAGGCGATTTATTTTTCCTGTGGTGTTTCGGTTTTCGGTTTTTCTGTTTCCTCAGTTAGCAACAAGTCAGCCAAATTTTGAGCCATAATGGCTTGTTCATCCAATGCCTCTATGAGATTGTAAGGAAAATCGAGTAAGCTGATCATGGCATGTTGTTTTTGGTGTTTCCAATTCAACTATGCTACAAATGTACAGGCACTGATACTAACCAGGCTCTTTATCTAAGTTGGGCGAAATCATGAGAAAAAAAAGTAGAAGCCCGCACTTTTAAGTAACCTTTCACGCTATGTTGTTAATCGAAAAAGTAATCAAACTTTTAGACGATTTCCATTTTGGAGTCTTCAGAGAGTACCTGCGCGATATGAGCACCCGCTCCTATTACCCGCTTGCACTAATAGATGTGCTGAATCGTGATTTCGAAACAGAACAAGAAGTTGAAAAGATTTTTAAAAACATTTACGGAGAGTCGCCTTCCGGGGAAAAAGACATGAATAAACTGTGGCAATTAAGCCATTACACTTTTAAACTAACCAGTTTTTTAGCCCGAAACTATCCCGATTACCTGCAACACAACATTACCCGCATCCAACATCTGGTCAACAAGGGAAAATTGAGCAGTGCAACCCGACTCGCAGAAATTACCCTTGAAGTGAGCGAAAAAATCGAAGACTACGACACATCGATTAAAATCCTGCGTTTTTTTGCACAACGTGAAGCTTTCCTCGAATCGCACAAGGAAGCCTCGGGGTATTACGAGCAGATTGCCGGGTTGCTTCGCTTAAGACAAGACCTCAATGAAATCAGTCTTTTTGTTTACCAACAGCTGAAAGACAAAGGAAAAGAAAAAACAACCAACATAAATGAAATACTGGCATTCCTTCAACCCTACCGAAACAGCAAAAGCCAGGCGGTGCAACTTATGGCCAGGCTGAATGCCTCTTACCTTCTTTATTTGTCCCGCGACCCCGGTTTTTATACCCCCGGGAGTTTTGCAGAGTTGGAAGACATCGAGGATACGCTGAATAAATACGAATACATCATATTTCCGCACCTGCATAACCTGCGCCCCAAACTGAGCTTTCTGAAACTGAATTATTCCGTTCGGCAACTGGATTCGGAAAAGGCGTTGAAAGAAGCTGGTGCCATCATGGAGCACAGTGATGAGGATTTATTTTGGCATAGTTTCATCAACCAGCCGGAGATAAATTCCATCAGCATACAAACCAGCTACCTGGTCAGCAATTTTTTTACCAGCTACCGAAGCGACCATGCCGAGTTGTTGCCACAAGAAAAAAAAGACCTCATCCTGTTCCTGAAAAACAGATGTAAATCATTGCTCGACAACAAATTCCTTCAGGAAAATTATTTGGTTCGGTACATAAATCTGACCACTGTTTATTCGGGCTTGCTGTTGCTGGGAACAAAAAAAGAAATCGAAGAAAGCTTTGAACTCCTGGAAAACCTGCTGTTGTTCTATCAGCAAGTACCCTTTCATGCCTATATCGATCCCATCTATACCAATATGATCATGGCAGGTTTTTGTCTGAAAGATTTTGAAAAAGTGGAGCGAAGCTATCGCAGGTACAAAAAATCGACCAGCGGAAAAGTAGTCAATCAGGAAAATGACCTCGCCCTGCATGGATTCTACTACGCAGCCAAATGGATAGAAACAAAAAGGGAGCAATACGTTAAAAAATTGGCAGCAGTCATTGAGCAAACTTCAGGCAAACCTAACCTCGACTCTACCAACTCGTTGCTCTTAAATGTTAGTGCTTATTTTAATATTCCTGTATAATTTGGTTTTTTTACCAAAGGCGATTATTTTTACCCAAATTATCTTATTTAGACTTAATAAGGCATTGTCCACCAATGCCGGTTACACTGTTTACTTCCACACAATTTACCTGACTAAGCACCAGCTTATCTTGTCACATTATTTCACGAATTTCAAAAAGTTATGACCATGAAGCGTCTTACCTTCTTTCTTACGCTTTATTTTTGGGTATTGGCCAGCGTAGCCCGTGGACAGTCTACAGACCCATTCATCAATGAAGTCAATTACAAGGCAACCAATCCGGCCCAACGCGGTGCCGAGGTTGCCGGTCCTGCCGGAACCGATATGACCGGTTGGTCCATTGTTTCTTACCAGCCCAATGGTACGGTTGCCAGTACCCGGCCAATCAATTCGGGCTCAATCCCTGATTTGCAAAACGGGCATGGCTCCATTTGGTACGATGTCGAGCAATCCAGCCAGCCAAGTGGTGGCGGCGGTGGCGGTATGGCACTGGTTAAACCGGATGGTACGGTTACTCAATTCATCAGCTACGGCACAAATCTGATTTTCAGCGTCATTATCACTGCAACCAATGGTCCGGCCAGTGGAATGACATCCCAGCACATTGGCACCCAGTTGCTGTCCGGAAGTTCCCTCCAACTTACCGGTATTGGCCTGGAATACCTGGATTTTATCTGGGCACTCCCGGGCGGAAGTACTCCGGGCCAGGTCAATACGCTGCAAATCTTTGGGCTGCTTGGCAATTTGCTCAATAGCACAATTGGCTCATTGTTCGCCCAGGCTGCGGCTGAAAAGCCTGCTACAGAAACTTTTTTAATGCCTTTTGGCAAGGTACAGCAGGAAGTTGGTTTCGACCTGCAAGTCTATCCAAACCCGGTTTCCGATTACCTGCAGGTCAATTTCGGGGAGGACCTCCCTGAAACAGCAACGCTTAGCATCATCAGCTCCAATGGCCGCCTCGTCAAATCCACTACAACAGCCGCCCAAACAAAGCAGGTTGAACTGGATTTGAAAAACTTGCCGGCCGGTATTTATGCCATACGGTTGACCACAGCAAAAGGGCAGGTAACCAAAATCATCATGAAGCAATGACCTTGCCCTAAAAGTATACCCCACAGGTATTATTCCGGAGAAAAAACACTTGCTGCTCAGGTGGAAATAAGAGCTTGTTGGGGAATTCATCAATCGGCTGTGGCTGGCAAATTTTACTTTATACTTCGTTAAATTTTTTCAACATAGCTGCCGGCTATGTTGAAAAAATTTACCTCGTCTAAAACAAAATTTCCTAAGCCTCGCTCGATCATAAAACTCCCAATAAGCGCTTAAGTCCGGGATAATGCCTGTTTTACTATATATTTGGACCATTGAAAACTTACAAGACCGGAATCTTCTATGATTGATGTTATCGGAGACATTCACGGCTATGCCGATAAACTCACTGCTTTGCTGCACAAATTGGGATACACCAAGCAAAATGGCACTTATACCCACCCGGAAAGAACCGCACTTTTTGTGGGTGATTACATTGACCGGGGCCCTAAAATCAGGGAAACCCTTCACATCATCCGGAGCATGGTGGAAAGCGGACAGGCCATTGCGCTTATGGGAAACCACGAATACAATGCCCTGTGTTTCCATTTCCAGGAAAGCGAGGGCGGCCATTTAAGAAAACACCACATCAAAAACATCATCCAGCATTATGAGACCCTGAAACAGTTTCTGAACCGGCAGGAAGAATACGAAGATTATCTGGACTGGTTTAAATCACTGCCTTTGTATTACGAAACAGCAACTTTCAGGGCTGTACATGCCTGCTGGGATGCCCATCACCTCAAAACGTTGCGGGCTGTTTTGCCCGGCGACTGCCTGACGGATGAACTGATCTATTTATCGGTACGCAAAGGCACGGCGCTCAACATTGCTGTTGACGAAACCTTAAAGGGAAAAGAAATTACGCTGCCGGAAGCATTTCATTTCGAGGACAAAGAAGGCGTCCGGCGGAGGCAAATCCGCATTAAATGGTGGGAAAATCCGGTCGTAGCCAATTATAAACATCACAGTGTCATCAACATGGAGACGTTGCCTGAGACGCCCATTGACCCGGCCCTGCTGAACAGCTTATGGCACTATGATGAGTCGGAAAAACCGGTTTTTTTTGGTCACTACTGGCTTTCATGCGAACCCATGCTATTTAGAAACAATATCTGCTGCCTCGATTACAGTGTCGCCAAAAACGGCCCCCTGGTTGCCTATCGGTTTGATGGAGAGCAGGAACTTCAGGCGACTAAATTTGTCATGGTCTAACCCTCAGGGGCGATTACCACCGCACCTGGCCTTCCCCTTCCACAATCCATTTTTCTGTTACTAATTTTTCGAGGGCAAAAGGCCCCCGGGCATGCAGCTTTTGGGTGGAAATACCGATTTCAGCACCCAACCCAAACATCCCGCCATCTGTAAAGCGGGTAGAGGCATTGGTATAAACAGCAGCAGCATCCACTGTTTCGATAAAGCGGAGACAAACCTCCTTGTTTTCAGAAACAATTGCCTCAGAATGCCTGGAAGAATGCTTTCCGATATGCCGGAGTGCTTCATCCACGTTCTCTACTATTTTTACCGAACATTTATAATCTAAAAATTCCCGGCCAAAATCTTCAGGTTCTGCTTGTTGCAAACGGGAAAAACCTGCCTGTTGCAGGATCTGAAATCCCGGTGCATCGGCGTACACCTTTACCTTCCATTGTTCAAAAGGTTCGCACAACATCGGCAAAAACAACGAGGCTACGGCCGCATCTACAACAATGGTATCCAGGGCATTGCAAACTGAAGGGCGCGACACTTTGGCATTCACTACGATGTCGCGTGCTTTTTCAAGATCAGCCTCTGCCTGCACATAAGTATGGCAGACCCCCGCTCCGGTTTCGATAACCGGTACGCGCGAATGCTCGCGAACAAAACGGATAAGAGATTCTGAGCCCCTCGGGATGATGATGTCTATATAGCGGGTGGCTGTGAGCATTGTTTTTACAAGGTCGCGGTCGGTTGGCAGCAAAGCCACACAATCTTTGCTCAATCCCTCCTGCTCCAAAACACGCTGAATCAAACCAACCATAACGGTATTGGTCTCAAAGGCATCCGTGCCGCCACGAAGCACTGCGGCATTACCCGAACGCAGGCAGAGTGCGGTCACATCAAGTGTCACGTTAGGCCTTGATTCGTAGATGATGCCAACTACCCCCAAAGGCACACTGATTTTGCGCAGACGCAAACCATTTGCCAGAGTGCGCTCCAGCAGGGTTGAACCTGACGGATCCGGCAAATCAGCCACGTCCCGAATGCTTTGCGCCAATGCTTTCAGACGGGGTGTATCCAGCATCAACCGGTCGTATTTGGGATCACCTGGGTCCATGCGTGCCAGATCGAGACGATTGGCAGCAAGAATAGCATCCATTTCGTTTTCAGCAACCGCCGCTATGCGATGCAGCAAACTCTGTTTACGGGCATTGCCAAGGCTCCTGAGCTGGGCGGAAGCAAGGTGGGTAGCTTCCAATTGGGCCAGCATGGCATCAGAGGAGGACGATATCGTCTGCATGGGCGATTTCAAAGTTTTGAGTACTCAGATTTTTTGCAATGATTGCCGCCGGGTGCTTTACCCGTGCTATGGCAATGGTTTCGTGTTGGCCATTCAGCAATTCGATGACTTCCTGTTTTCCAAAATCGCCTTTGATTTTGCGCACGCCAACGGCCAGCAGGCTTTTTCGGTCCTGAATCGCCTGCACCGCACCGGCATCCAGTGTCAATCGCCCGGCGATGAGGCTGCCGCTCGCCAGCCATTTCTGTCGGGCATTCAACGCCGCGGGTTGGGGTAAAAAGACCGTTCCTGTTTCTCCGGAGAGCGCCTTCGCAATCCCGTCCGGGGTACGGATGTTAAAAAACACGACCCTGATGCCCATGCGGGTAGCCAGGCGGGTATAGGTTAGTTTCGACAACATGCCGCCCAGCCCAAGCGAAGATTTATCTTCACGTACCAGGCCGAAAGCTTCCTGGCCCAGGTTTTGAACTACCGGAATGATCTTGCCCTGTGCATCAAGTAACCCGCCTACCGAAGTACTGATGAGCAGGCTTTCCGCATCGAATCCGGCTGCAATGAGGGTCGCTAATTCATCGTTGTCTGAAAATTTCAACTCTAAATTGCTGACCACATCATTTTCATTCGCAATCGGAATGATGCCATTGGCCCAAAGCTCCCGGTAAGTTTCTTTCAATTGCAAAAACTGGCGCCTGTTGGCAAAATGCTGGCGTTCGCAAAGACTTTGCGCAATCGGGATGCCGTATTCGCTGAAAAACCGGGAATACATATTCAACAAAAGCGGGTTTCCTACTGCCGCCGCCGCTTTCCGCTCCGTCAGGGTGCCTTTGTAATGCCGGATCGCGCCTTTGCCCGCGCCAACAGCCCCCGAAGACACCAGCACGATGCGGTATTGGTGTTGCAAAGCGGCCACCTGAGTGGCAATAGCAGCAATGACCGTTTCGTCGGGTTCTCCATTGCTATGGGTAATGGAGGCTGTACCAAATTTGATAACCAGAACAGGATGGAGCGCCATGTTTTGCTGTATATGAGTGTTTACTCGAGTTCTGCGATTTTTTCGAGGAGCCAATTGGGGCTGGCTAAGCGTTTTGTTGCCTGAACCTCCTGTTTTAGTACTTCCAGTGCTTTTTTATCTGAAGGATTTACCTTTAGAAGTTTTTTGGTAAATTTGATCAAATTAAAATAATCTTTTCGCTTATCAGAAGCAATGTCTTTATGGCGATTTAAATATGCACTAAAACTATCAATCAAAGAATACAAAGGTTCCAGTTCATCTAATTCATAATAAGTAGCAAGCAGCATCGCTTTAGAATTTAAATTGTATGTAACATCCTCATATTCAACATTTCTCAGTTGCTCTATAACCTTTCCATATGTTTTTTGATAAAAATAAAGCTGAGCAAGATTATAGGTAACCGTGTTCCGTCGAAAATCTTCTTCCAGAAAGTCCTGGTATTTAATAATAAAATCTTCAGTCCAGGTATATTCACCTAACCGGAGTGCAACTACAACAATATTCCTAAAATACCATGGTGAAATTTCGCCGTTTGCTATAATAATTTCTTTTTTTATCAGCGTTTGATAAAGGAAAAATAATTCTTTTAAAAAATTCTGATTCCCCTGATTAATTTTACGGATGCAGTAGTTTTGCGCCGACATATAGAGTTCATCCTTAACAGCTTCTTCCGGAAAATAAATAGAATATTTATCCAGTAGTTCAATCAACCTGTGATAGTGATCTTCATTTTCCAGTTCTGTATAGAGCAAATAAATTTGATAGTAAACCATTACAGATGGTACTGATTCAAATTCAGGACTATTGACATGTTTTACAATTTCATCTATTAAAGATATTTTGTAATCATAAGAAGCCAGGTTTTGCCGGCTTAATACTTCACAAGCTATTCTTAATTTTTCACTAAAGTAAAAAGAGTCAATGTTTTTTGCAATATCTTCTACATTTGACTTTGAGGTTCTTTTAGTTTCATATTTCGTAAGATTGTAATAATTTTTCTCAATCTGGTATTGCTTCAGGTAAAAATCAGCATCTTTTAATTTTGCCTGCTCGGATATCCTGCGGGCATCTTTCATTACAGAATTGTAAAGCTTTTCCAGTTTTTTTTCACCGACTGCTTCAATCAGCAATGTAGTTTGCAACAAAATGTTTTCCTGATAAACCACTAACGCCAGATAGTCTTCTACCAGTTTCAGCAAGTCTGAGCAAAATTTGCGAAACCGAATGTCATCGTAAGGTTGGTTCAGTGACAATTTTTTCCAGATGCTTTCTTTCCCCAGGTTTCCCTCATGCCCCGGTTTGTTGATGTCTTTGATCAACAAGTCGTAAAGATCCACCAGGGTTTGGTTGACATTAAAAAATGCAGACTGCAAGTATTTCCGGCAGCGGTTCTGTTCAGATTTGTTGAAATTCTGGAGTATGGAATACAGTTTGCTGTTGTGCATAACGTAATAGCTGTTTGAATTCAAAGCGTGATGTTGTCAACTTGTTCAGGTTTTTGTCAATAAGAAGGCAAGAACCGGTTTTAGCTTGAAAAAATAACAATATGTAGTTGACAAGATCCCCTTTCCATCAGATGGCCTTGCTTCATTACTCAGAGGATGAACATCAGAATTACATGTCCGGATGTCATTTCTGAAAAAATTATCAAATGTTTTCGACGGAATCACTTGCAGGATTGCCGCTATCTTGGTAATATTGCGTGTCATTTCGACTACAAGTAGGGTTGCTGCAAAGGTATGATTTTTCACAAATCAATCCAATTTATTTGTAGAAATGCCTTGTATTCAAATGCATAGATATAAAAAAGTAAACAATCAAACACCACAAACTCCAACTAAAGCACCGTAAATGTTAAATCATCACCGGCGTTTTAGGTAACCAAAACACCTATTCCACGTATAAAATTTTGCCCGTAGCAAAGGCAAAGACCATTTTCAAAAGGCAATGATTTAAATCCACGATCCATGAATGTATTGTTACAAAACCGATTCTATTTAATTCTCCTGCTAGCCTGGGCACCTTTAGTTCTGGCAGCACAAGTCGTCCCACTGACGACTTACCAAAACGTCCCGATACAGTATGGGTTTGTGTCTTCTCCCAATGACCCTCATGTCGTGGTGGAACCACAACACGGTACCTACCAGTTGACGGAGTCTCCTGCTTTCAACTACACCCTTACCTATACCCCTGATGAAGATTACATCGGGCCGGACCTTATCCGGGTTTCTTACTGGACGCCCAATCCGCCTGCGTCTTCTACTTATGGCTTTTTAGAATTTTCCATCTCCGTCCTGCCAGCTAATGTAACGGCCAACCCGGATATCGCTACCACGATGGCGGGAGTTCCGGTTGACATTGATGTGCTGGCAAACGATTTCAGCAGCAATGGCACCCTGATTCTGACCAGAGTTCCATTGGACAACAACGGGGATGCCAATATTGCCAACGGTGTGGTTAGCTTTACGCCTGATCCGGGCTTTGTTGGTTTGGCACATTTAAACTATGTGGTTTGTGATGGGGCCGGTACTTGCGACAACGGTACTGTAAGCATCAGTGTAGTAGGCCCTGGCTTACCCGACACACTGAAGGTCTTTACAACCAAAAATAAATCTCAGAGCATCCTCATTCCCGCATCCTACACGTTAATAACAGGCCCTCAGCATGGTGCCTATGCCGTTGTTGACGACATTCCGCAGTACACTCCTGCTCAGAACTATACAGGATTAGACTACATTAATTTTACCTATCAGGGCTTGCCCAAAGTGGTTCGGGTTGATGTTTTGAATCTTGCCGACAATATTTTTGCTTTTGATGATGTGATCAACACGACTTCTTACAATACGGTAGAATTCAATGTGCTTGAAAACGACCTTTATGGAACCAATGCCGGCTGTTTTTATCTTGGCACACCTCAATTCGGTTCCATCCAGCATTTGGGCAACGGAGAAGTGAGCTACACGCCCCCGCCAGGATTCACAGGCGTTGATGTATTTACCTATTCCAGCCGACCAATTGGTTGCAATGGCGACCCAGAGATTGCTACAGTTCGTGTTTTTGTGAGCAATTTCGAACCTGCACGTTCCAGGTTTGAAATGTCTACCCCAAAACGCACGCCGTTGATCATTGGGTACAGCGTTCCAATTTCTGAATTTCAATTCCAGATTACGGACCAGGGAAATCTTGGCGCAGCTGTTTTCCTTGAAGGACAAGTAGATACGGTGATTTATGGCCAACCCATAAGCGGCTACAACCTGATTCTTTACATTCCTTATGAAAATATTGAAGAAGGGGTAGACGAATTTGAAGTACGCTATTGTGTAACGAATGCTGATGGAGATTGTACTTACCAGAAGACCGTTAAAGTAGAAATGGACATCCTGAACATCGGCGCAGGCGACGAACCCATGTGTTTCGGCGATTGTGTATGGCCGGGCGATACCAACTTTGACGGCGTGGTAAACATGGAGGATATTTTGCCTTTGGGCCTGAGCATGGGCGAAGTAGGCAAAGCGCGGCCCAATGCAACGCTGGCAACCTGGTATGGCCAATACGCCGACAACTGGGTGAATATTTTCGATCCAACTGCAGTAGATCTGAAACACTTAGATACTGACGGAGATAGTTTGGTTACGGCTTTGGATACAACGGCCATCAGCCTGTATTATAACCGGACCCACTCCCTAACCCCGGCACGGGTTCCTTACTACGAAAATGAAATCATTTTGCAGGGCGATATTTTTGCTTCTCCCGGCGATCTCATAGAATTGGACATGATACTGGGGAACTCGGGTAACCCGGCACACAATGTGTACGGCTTCACCTTCCCGTTTGTTTACAATCCACTGATTTTTGAACCGGAAAGCGTTGGCATCGAGTTTAAATCAAATAGTTGGCTGACATACAATTCGCCCGTATTGCACATGACGCGCAACAACCAGACAGGGTTGCTCGAGGCAGGATTTACCCGCACCAGCGGACTTTCTGCATCCGGACACGGGGAAATTGGTAAATTGAGATTAATCGTCTCTGATGACATCAGCGGTTTCCGTGAAGATGGTGAGGGCATCACCGTCAACTTCACTGGTGGCCTTGCAACCGGCATGAGCGGCTCCGGTCAAACTTATGGCATTCCGGTGCGTGACTTCACCCTGCATATTGTTCCAAGGCCACAAGACGAAACACCAGGTTCCATTACAGCAGATCAGGTAAAAGTATATCCTAACCCGGTATCCAGCTTCCTGAATGTGTACCTGAACGGCGGTTTTGAAATGGAAGAACTGACCCTGACCAACATCACCGGGCAGCAGGTTTTCCATGCCAACGTCGCAGGTAAGCGCACTATGATTGATGTCAATGCTTTGGAAAACGGCCTTTATTTCCTGGCTGTTCGCAGCAATAACGGCATCGTAACGAAAAAAATTGAAATCCTTAGATAAGGGTTATTTGTTATTGGTTACTGGTTATTGGTTCTCACCAAACAACCAGTAACCAATAACCTGCAACCAGCATAATATTCCCAAAATGAAATCGTTAACCCTTTGAAAAACTGAAAGAAGACCCCTGCAAGCTTATATTCGTGGAATTATAATCATTGCTAGTAGCCGTACATTTTTAATGTGCGGCCTTTTTTTTGCGAGGGCGGCAGTGAGGCGTCACTTTAAGTGAACAGAAAATATTACTTACATGAGCAAAAAAAATAACCGAAAGGATGGATTGGTTTTTTCAACCGATCCGGATTTTGACTGGAATGCCGGAGAAGAAGCAGAAACGCTTCCCGACCTTGAACCGGGGAAACAAAACCTCCGGGTAGCCATAGACCGAAAACAGCGGGGCGGAAAGGAAGTGACGGTCATCTCGGGCTTCATCGGAAGTGATGAAAAGCTCGAAACCCTGGGGAAAATGCTGAAAACTAAATGCGGAACCGGTGGTTCGGTAAAAGACGGCCTCATCCTGATCCAGGGCAATATGCGCGACAAGGTCATGGACCTGTTGCTGAAAGAAGGATACTCCAAAACGAAAAAATCGGGAGGATAGTCAACAAGGCAGATTGGCAGGGGGTGACCACTCCCCTACTTTCCTTTATGCTCCCGCCAGGCTTTAACCAGCATCACAACCCGGTCGTAATTCTGAATCCCTTCACTGATGCCCTGCGATTTCAGGTAAGCTTCATAAGCCGCTTCCCTAAACCGGGGCATAATGTCGGGATACTCCATGATGTTCCGGTTGATGGCCCTGATATCTGCCAGGATACCCGGAGGCAATGACTCCCGCAAACGCTTGTATTCCTCAGGTTTATAGCTTCTGAAATGGACAGCCAAAGTGCGCCAGTGGGCCAGATGCCCACAATAGGCCAGTATGGGTAATTGGGCATCCGCGCAAGCTAAATAAGCCCAAAAATTACAGGTTCCTTCATCGCCAAAACCATAGCCATGCGCCATTTCATGCGCAAGCACATTAGGCAATTGCAGGGGGTGTAGCCCGGCATCGGCATGCCCTTCACCTGTAAGCGGAAAATACAACCCGGCTGAACTAAACCGGAGGAAAATACCTTTGGGATACAAAAGGCGCCCCCGAACCTGGCCAAAAACTGGATATTGGTATAAAGCCAATTGCTTTTCGACGGCATCACGGAGCTGTTGCTCCATATCAATCGGGAAATGCTTTTCCGTGAGTGCACTCGTATCCGAACCGGGAATGGCCATCCGAAGCTCCGTAATGATCCGGGTTTCTGTCAGCAGTTCTTGTTCTAATGCAGCTACATCAAGCGGGTACGCTTCCAGCTGCATGACCTTTTCCACGGGAACGCGACCGTAATTGAACCCCCAAAGCACCATAAAGAAAAAGACAACGCCACCTACAAAAGCCAGTACAGAAAGGCCGCCTCCAATTAATTTTTCCTTCAAAGGGATACGGTTTTTGAAAAACCGGCGGATCCTTACAGATAACCAGATCAGTATCAAAGGCACAAACAGATACAAGAGCGGAAAAGGCAGCCAGGCCAATCCATAGTCAATCAGACCACGTACTCCCAAAAAAATACCCCGGCTATAATATTGTTCTACCCATTCCGGGTGTGTGCCGGTCATCTGCCGTAAAACAATGGCAAAAACGCCGAGAGTGACCCAGATGAGTTGTTTTTTGTGACGTTGGAACATGTAATGCGTCAGTTATTATCAGTCAGTTGGCAATATGTCCGTCAGCGGATAGCTCAAAAATAAACTTGTGGTTATCTTTGTATCCGTAATTGATGGTAAAGATTGGCCAAAATACAACCAAAACAGCCTTGATGCTGTTACATTGATTAAATTCTATTACTCGTAAAAATAAAAAACAATGGCATTTCAGTTCACAGATGCAAACTTCAAAGAAACTGCCCTTGACAGCGAGGGTGTCAAAGTCATAGATTTCTGGGCAGAATGGTGCGGACCTTGCCGCGTAATCGGCCCGATCATCGAAGAATTATCGGATGAATACGATGGTAAAGTCGTGGTAGGTAAGGTGAATGTGGACGAAAATCCTGAAATTTCCATGAAATTTGGCATCCGCAGCATTCCAACAGTTTTGATCATGAAAAATGGTCAGGTTGTTGAAAAACAGGTGGGCCTTACCAGCAAACAAGTGCTTTCGCAAAAAATTGAAGCGCACCTATAAAAAGATCTTTAGCGAACGGTACAAATCTTGTTATCGAACACTAAAGCTCAGGCATCAGATCTTTTAAATTTGCAAACAAAACCCCTGTCGTGATTTTTGCGACAGGGGTTTTGTGTTGTTGCCCTAACGCTTTAGAAAAGCGCCTGCTGGCATGCCAATCCGGAGCTTTGGGATTTGCACATCAATTTGTCATTTTTCGCGTTAGTGTTCTCCTTTAACCTGCTTTTTTATCTATCTTCGGGCAACTTAACCGCTTTTGTTAGTTTATGCAGGTAGTCCGGGAAATTGTGGTCTTGCTGAAAAAAGAACTTTTGCTTGAATGGCGGATGAAGTATGCCATCAGCGGAATTTTACTTTATGTATTATCTGCCGTTTTTATCATTTATGCCGCCTTTGCAGAAGTAGAGCCCGCCACCTGGAATGCTTTGTTTTGGAGCATTGTCCTGTTTGCTTCTATCAATGCTATCGTCAAAAGCTTTGTTCAGGAGAATGGCAACCGGCAACCGGCAACCGGCAACCGGCAACCGGCAACCGGCAACCGGCAAC
>JABWAJ010000529.1 GCA_013361075.1 Saprospiraceae bacterium
CCTATATCAGAAGCCGGAATTGGAAATACATTGTAGAAAGCCGGAACCTGCGCGCCGGTCAGGGAGTTGCCCTTCAATGGCCAAACATAAGTACCATTGCTAAACTGACCAAACCGAACCAGGTCGGTGCGGCGGTGGCATTCCCAATACATTTCACGTGCCCGTTCATCAAGCAGGAAAGGCAGTGTCAGTTCACCGGAGCTGATGGCACCGGCTCCTGCACGAGCGCGTACCTGATTCACATAAGCCAGTGCTTCAGAAGCGCTACCACCACTTCCGCCGCGTACCACTGCTTCTGCATACATCAGGTAGGCATCAGCCAGGCGGAACATGGGAAAGTCTGTGTCCGGGAAAGTAAGATTGGAACCCGGATTACCATTGCGGTCCACATTTCTGAATTTGGTGATGGCATACCCCTGTGTGAACAGAGAAACGTCAGTAATTTCCAGAGACTGGCCATCGGTATGGAACATTTTGCGGGTATCGTTTACGTTAGAAACGATGGAGTAGGTGTAATCCGGGCGACCAATGTAAAGTTTGATCGTGTAGGTACCTGCTCCAGGAATGGCGATGTTGTCGCCACCGTATTCCAACAGCGCATTTTTACCCGTATCGCCAAAGTTGATGTCCCATCCATCGTTGGCACGGAATTTCACTTCACCGGCAACTAAGTCCGTTGTGATGGTCCAGGCACCTTCATTTGCATCGTAAGTCATGTTCTGATCGCTGTCCCAGCCATTGGCAGTTGCAGAACCGATCAAACCCCAGGTCGTGGGCGTCAGGGTGTACGTCAGGGTATTCAAATCAACATTGAGGCGATAAAAACCGGGGGCAATATTGATGTTGTCTCCGCCAGGTTCGAGGGTGCCATCCGCGCCGAAATCTCCCCAGTTTACATCCCAGGAACCTTTTGCGAACTTGAATTGTGAAGCTTCTGCAAAATAAAGGAAACCTTCATACACTTCATTGCTGCCCGTAGAGGCCAATACCGTGGCGGTGCTGGCAGGATCCCAGCCCTGATAAGAACCGGGTACATTCAGCAACGGATAGCTGCCACTATTGAAAACTGGTGTAACAACAGCTCCGCCAACTTCAGGGAATTTAGCCACAAAGGCACTTGTTGTGCGGGTTCCGCCCCAGCCACCATCGAGTCCAAATGCAGCAGGGCTCATGCTGCCACCAACGGCTGCATGGGTGATGAACGTCATACCTCCCCAGGTTTGGGTGCGTGTCCCGTCAAATGCAACAGGAAAAATGATCTCGTCAGAGTTATGGTTGTCTGACAGGAATAAGTGCTGATAGTTCGGTTCGAGTGTAAAACCGGCATCTATCACTTTTTTGGCATAAGTAATGCACTCCGTGTATTTGCTCTGTCCGATATAAACTTCTGCATTGAGGTACAGCTTAGCTGCGAGCATCCAGGCAGCTGCCTGATCTGCACGGGCGTAGCTATTCTGACGCGGTGCCACCAGCAACGGCTCAATTTCTTTGATTTCCTGCTCGACGAAATTGAACAGGTTGGCAGCAGAAATTTGATCCGGGAAAAATGCGCCGACGCCATTTGCTTCGGTTACGAAAGGAACGTTGCGGAACATATCCAATGCGTGCCAGTAGCTGAGGGCGCGCAGGAACCTTGCTTCTGCCCGATAAGTGGCCACTTCAGCTTTCAGGTTACCCTGGCCGCGGCTCTCCAGTTTGGCATCCGTAGATTCGCGGAGGAATTCATTGCACAATGCAATCTGGTAATAAATCCGGTTGTACATCGCTGTAATGAATTCATTCTGGGCAGTCCAGTCCTGATCTTCGAAGTCGTGGATATTGCCATCGTTCCAGGCAATAACAGCTTCGTCCGTAGACAATTCCTGAGCTTTCCAGTACTGACGCAGGTAGGTGGAAAAACCTTCGTCAATGCCGCTGATGTCCGGCAATCCGGCGGGGCCTTCCTGGCCACTTACAGCCAAACCGGCATAGAGTTTAGCCAAAACCTGGCGATAAGCGCCCGGTGAGTCGTAAACAACATCAGCAGTCTGAATGTCCTCATCGAGAGGCGTTGTATCCAGGTCCTTGAAGCAGGACGTGGTCACGAATGATAATCCGAGGATTATCAACGATAGTCTTTTAATGGATGAGAAAGCCATACTGTATGCTTTTAGTGATGGTTATAAATTAAGATTTAACCCAAACAGGAACGTTCTGGATCTTGGATAAAGGTTGTTGTCAATTCCGCCGAAAACTTCAGGATCCAGACCTTCGTAATTTGTAATCACAAAAGGGTTCTGCATGGTTGCATAAGCCCGAAGGTTGCTGCCGCTGTCTTTGCCGAATACATTAGCAAAGTTATAGCCAACGGTGATGTGATCCAAACGCAGAAATGAACCATCCTGGATGAAGAAATCACTGAAATAGCGCGGGTTTGCAAAATCAACCGAAGCGATGTTAGACTGAACGTTCTGCAGGTAGTTGGTCGAAGCGTAGATGCCGCTGTAGCTGGTCAGATTAGACTTGTTGTTGTTGTAAATGTAATTTCCGATGTTGGCACGGCCGGCAAAGGAAAAGTCGAAGTTACCGAAGTTGAAGTTCGATGTGAAGCCCATGAAAGCATCTGGTGCCGGATTCTCCAGGCGGTAAAGGTCAGCAGTAGAAATCTGACCGTCACCATTGCGGTCTACGTACAGGTTTTCAATCGGAATTCCTGCGTTGTCGTACACCTGTTCAAATACAAAGAACGAGCTTGCCGGGAAACCTACGCTGTGGATCTGGATGTTGTTGCCCACACCGCCGGAAATGCCACCCGTAGCCACACCCTGGTAATTTGGGTCATCTGTTGCCGTCAGGCGGGTAATTTCATTCACGTTCTGCGTGTAGTTGAAGCCAATAGACCACTCTGAATTGGCACCTTTGTATGGAATGGCGTTCAATGAAATTTCAAAACCGCGGTTTTCAAGGTCACCAACGTTTGCTGTGATGAAATTGGTCAGGTTGGTACCTGCAGGAACCGGAATGAAATTGATTAGGTCATTGGTTTCGCGCTGGTAAATTTCCACTGAACCATAAAGGCGGTTTTTAAGCAGCGAAAAGTCTACAGCAGCATTGTACGTGGTGGTTTCTTCCCACTTCAGGTTGGAATTGTAACCTTCCGGGCGCAGGGTTTCGATGAATTCATCGCCAAACTGGTATTGAGCGGTGGTTAAACTGCCCAAATACAGTGCCTGAGAAGGATAAAAGTTGTTGTTCACTGCCTGCTGGCCGGTTACCCCGTAGCCCAGCCTCAGTTTCAGGCTGTTCAGCTTGCTATCGGCATTGTTGTCTACCATTTTCCAGGCAAAAGCTGCAGCTGGGAAAAGGCCGTAACGGTTGTCTTTATTAAACCGCGAAGAACCATCCTGGCGCAGGGTCAGGGTAATGAGGAAGCGGTCGTACAAGGTATAATTCAAACGACCAAAGAGCGACACTAAGTAAAATTCGCTGGCGTTTGCGTTTTCGCGGATACCGTTTTCGTCATCCCGGCGATCGAAGTTTTCCCGGTAGAAATGTTGCCAGGAGTAACCTCCCATCAGATCGAGGGCTGTTCGGCCAAGCGTTTTGGTGTAGTTCAGGTAAAATTCCAGCAACTCGTTGCGGTCGGTTTGTGAATAGCTGTTGTTTACACCGCCGTTTCCGTTTTCGTTGAACGCAAAAGCTGCATTGTCCGGCACTACAATTGTCCCTTCTCCTTTTGCTTTGTCATAAGCCAAATTGAGGTTTGCACGCAGGTCAGGCAGGAATCCGAAGCGATAATCTGCAGAAAAATTGGCGATGTAGCGATTCACTTTGGATTCATCGTCGCGCATTTCCAGCAAAGCAATCGGGTTGGCTGGTGACAAGGTGTTCGGGTTGCCGTTTGGCTGCGTCCAGGTATAGTAGCCGCCATAAGGGCTTTCCGGATCCAGCACAGGCTGGGTTGGATCGAAATGAACGGCTGCGCCAATGGCCCCACGGTCAGCAAAGTGGTTGTCGTTGCTCATGCCTTTCAATCCCACATTGATTTGCAGGCGGTTTTCAAAGAAACTCGGCGAGAGGTTGATGCCATACGTAAGGCGGTTAAACTCGTCCGTTTTCAGAATACCATCCTGATCAGTGAAGCCGAGTGAC
>JABWAJ010000530.1 GCA_013361075.1 Saprospiraceae bacterium
CTTACGCGGGTTTTCCGGATGTTGATTCCACTGCCAGACGGATTCCAGCCAGTCATAGTATTTTACATCCCATATACCATCGCCGTCACAGGGATTACCGGGGCCTCCTGTGGAGATGTAAATATCGAAACCCAGGTCAGGCACTTCTGCCTGGCTTCTAACGTCAAATATTTCCCATTCTACTTCATCACCAAACTGGCTGAGAATCTCCTTGATGCATCGCATCCCCTGATTGGGAATGCCTTCATACATGTCAAGAATGGCTAATCGTGCCGTTTCCATGTTGTGTGTTCGTTTAATATTCGTGGATGTCGTATGCTTAAACATTGAAAAGCGCCCGCCTGTTTCCGGCAGAGCGCTCTTCAATGCCTTTCAACTGTACTTTATTCCCGTTAAGACTCAAAATTACGCTTTTGTAACGTAGCCGTGCCTCACTTCTTTGCCTTAGCCGTTCCAGTTTTGGGAGCCGCTGCTTTTTTGGGAGCTGCTGCTTTTGCTTTTTTTTCAGGCACGCCAACCAGCTTTCCCTGGGCCGATTCCTGAATGAACGTGCCCCAGGTCAAATTGTTTCCGCCTGGTTGTTGATCCAAAGCCCGTTCAATGGCATATTTGGCGGCATGTTCCACCACCCAGTCAAAATTTTCCTGTCCGACAGAGTTCACATCGGCATCGGGTGCCGGGTTGCAAAAATCAATGGCATAGGGAATGCCATCGCGGATGGCAAATTCGACAGTATTGAAATCGTAGCCAAGGGCATTGTTGAGGCGAAGAACATAATCCTCCATCGTCTTGATGAGAGAAGCAGGCACATTGAAGTCCGCCACATAGCGCAGGTGATGCGGGTTGCGCGGTTCGTAGTGCATGATGCGAACGTATTTCCGGCCTATGGAATAGCAACGGAAGTAAGCATCAAATTTTATTTCCTCCTGAAGCATCATCACCAACTGCTCTGTTTCTGCAAACTTGTCGAACAGTTCGTCGGCGTTGTTGATTTTGTAAACGCTCTTCCAGCCTCCGCCCGAGTGTGGTTTCATGTAAGCCGGAAAGCCGATGTACTCAAAAATACCTTTCCAGTCTAACGGAAAAGAAAGATTGGAAAAAGACTCTGCACTGGTGTCGGTAGGATGATCCCGGGAAGGGAGCAGCACGGTATTGGGCACCGGGACACCGACCTGCAAAGCCAGGCAGTTGTTGAAAAACTTTTCATCAGCACTCCACCAAAACGGGTTGTTGATTACGGCAGTTCCGGTCAGTGCAGCATTTTTCAGGTAAGCGCGGTAGAATGGCACATCCTGGGAAATGCGGTCAATGATCACGGCATAGTCAGTTGCCACACCCTGAGCAACCTTGTTGATGTTGACGGGTTCAGCGATCACACCGCTCACTTTCATTGAGTTTACCCGATCCACAAAAGCTTTCGGGAAACTGCGTTCTTGTCCGAATAGGATACCTATCTTCTTCATAAAGGCTTGCAAGTTTGGTTCTGAAAAGTTCTTCTGTGGCGCAATATCTCAAAATCTTTGGAAATGAGGATTGGAAAATGAAAAAATCCTTGTCGACAGTGCTTTATTTGCAAAGCAGCCTCAAATAAACTAACTTTGTATAAAGTTGAATAACCATGCAAAATCCGCTTTTAACCAGAATCACACTTAATCCGGAGGTGTGTAAAGGCAAACCCACTATTCGCAATGTGCGGTTTACCGTTGCCCAGCAATTGGAATTGCTGGCAGGCGGCATGTCGCAGCAAGATATTCTGGAAGATTACCCGTTTTTGGAAGTCGAAGATATTTATGCCTGTCTATGGTATGCCGCACGGATTGCCAATGCCAAAGATATTACAGAAGTAGCTGCTGCATGAAACAATGCTTAAGTTCATCGTAGACACCCAGTTACCGCCCGTCTGGCTCGCTTTCTTTCAGCCAAAGGACATGTGCCATTCACACTTCATTTTTCCCGGACGGACATCTCTTTAACGATCGGTATATTGTTCAAATCGCACTAAAGGAAGCCCGAATCATCATTACCAAAGACAGTGATTTTCTTGATCATTTTCTCACCAAAGGGGCTCCCCACAAGTTCTGCTTCTTAAATTCGGCAACATTAACAATGCTGAGTTAATGGCTTACATAGAGCGTGAACTTTCAAGAATTACAGCTTACTTCGATCAAGCTGCCGGATTGGTTGTCTTCAGCAGGACTAATCTTATCCATTATTGATCAACTTTTTTCCAATATTCGGGTTCCGACAAGCAAGTTCATTTTCCCATAGTAGTATTAAAACGGTTTCTTACTTTTACGCACAGATTTTCCTAACCAAAGATCAGGGTTCACACATGAATAAGACAGTTTTTTTCGACCGGTTTTCAAGCCGGCATATCGGCATCGGAGCGGAAGAACTCCAGGAAATGCTGACGCTCATTGGAGTGTCGTCAATCGACCAACTGATTTATGAAACTGTGCCGGATGCCATACGGCTGCAAGGCGACCTGAACATACCCGATGCTGTTTCGGAGTTTCAATACCTCCAGGAGCTGAAACAAACGGCTGCTAAAAACCGCGTTTTTAAATCTTATATCGGAATGGGTTACCACGGCACCATTACACCGTCGGTCATTCTGCGCAATATTTTCCAAAACCCGGGCTGGTATACCCAATATACCCCCTACCAGGCTGAAATTGCCCAGGGGCGGCTGGAAGCACTGCTCAATTTCCAGACGATGGTCAGTGACCTTACCGGGCTGCCCATCGCCAACGCCTCGCTGCTCGACGAAGGCACCGCCGCCGCCGAAGCCATGCACATGTTTTATGCCCTGAAAAATAAAAAAGCCAAAGGCGACACCGCCAATGAGTTTTTGGTATCCGACAAAACTCTTCCGCAAACAATCGAAATCCTGCAAACCCGTGCCGAGCCTTTAGCCATCAAAATTATCGTTGGTGACTGGCGGGCATTTGAATTTACGGAAAAAACCTTTGGCATCCTCCTGCAATATCCCGATCGGGAAGGCGCTGTAGAAGACTACCGGGCTCTGGTGGAAAAAGCTGCTGCCCAGGAAATTTATGTCACGGTTGCCGCTGACTTGTTGAGCTTAGCCCTGCTGACGCCTCCGGGCGAATGGGGCGCCGATGCCGTAGTGGGCAATACGCAACGCTTTGGTGTGCCGATGGGTTTTGGCGGGCCACACGCAGCCTTTTTTGCCACCAAAGACGATTTTAAACGCCAGATCCCGGGTCGCATCATCGGTGTTTCAGTGGATGCACATGGCAAACCGGCCCTGCGCATGGCCCTGCAAACCCGCGAGCAGCACATCCGCCGCGAAAAAGCGACCTCCAATATTTGTACGGCACAGGCACTCTTAGCCATCATGGCGGGCATGTATGCCGCATGGCATGGCCCGGAAGGCATACGCGCCATCGCCACAAGGGTGCATACACTGGCGCAGGTGCTCGACGCCAACCTGAAAAAATTGGGCTATACCCAACGCAACCAGTACTTTTTTGATACGCTTTCCGTGGAGGCAGATGCCGCACTTCGGGGCAAATTGCAACAATTGGCCAAAGCGGCTGAAATGAATTTTTATTACGGCGCTGAAGGAGTGCAAATTAGCCTGCACGAAGCCACGACACTGGCCGATGTAGAAAAAATTGCCCACCTGGCCCGCCTGGAGCTAACACAAGCCCAAAAAGAAAAGTATCTGAGGCAGCTTTCGGCCGTTTTAGATGCCGCCGCCACCCTTAACGAACTAGACCTGACCCACGTGGAACCCACCACCCACGCCGTCCCCCAGCACAACATCTTGCGACCAGATGTGGTTGCACCAGGGCTACCGTTAGAGGATGCCCTATTCAATGCCGCCCAAAAAGCCCAAAACCAATTCCTCATTCAATCTGTGTTAGACGAGTAAAACGTTATGGAGTTGACCCAACTCACCTTAACCGAGTTACGCCACGCCCTGCGACAGGGGCAAACCACCAGTACGGCCGTTACCCAAGCCATGTTAGACCGCATTGTTGCTGTAGACAACGAGGTGAACAGTTACCTCACCCTCAGCGACGAACTAGCCCTGGAACAAGCCGCCGAAGCCGACCGCCGCCAGGCGCAGGAG
>JABWAJ010000030.1 GCA_013361075.1 Saprospiraceae bacterium
GTTGAGCATGGGTTTGGTTTCTTCGCTGTAACCCCATCATTTTTCGGGGTCAACCGAAAAAACCGGAATGACGCGCAGCAAACGTCCGCTCGGCAGCCCATAGACACTCATTTGGCCGCTAAAGCCGCCGCTCACAAAATTGTAGTATTCGTCATACTGCCCCGGGGCTACATAGGCTTTTGCAGCCATATCCCCACTAATTGCAGTACTCATGTTTTTGGGCTTGCAGGCTCCCAGTAAAGCGGCAAGCAGCATAGTGGTAAAGGCTATTTTAAACATGCTGTTTTTCATGATATTTGTTTTGATGTACAGAAAATATTTGATCAGGGCATGAGGAGTCCTGTTTGAAGTACCTTCAAATTAAAATCTCCCCGTCGTTTAGTTGTGGTTCTGCTACTTTACGCCGTCGTTTTTGCGCATAAATTCGAGGATGTTTCTCGCGTCGGTATCGCTTAAATTTTGGTTGGGCATGCGTACGAGGCACAGTTCCAATTGGGCGCGAACGGCCGGATCCTTTTCAATCATCGGATCAGGGTTGGTGATGAAATTCATGATCCATTCAGGATTTCTTCGTGTCGTTACCCCTTTCCATCCGGGGCCTACCAGTTTTTCTTCTGTCAGCTTATGGCAAGCCGCACATTTGACGGCCTGCACCGTTTCGCCGGAGGCAGCCATAGCGGCATCCAATTGAGGCGTGAGGTTGAGCATTTCTGCCGTAAATTTCCCTTCTCCCCTGTTCGGGTCGTAAGAAGGTGTATCTTCTATCATTGATGCCGGAGGTGTACCCTGCTGGGTAGATGTTGTCGGGGTATTGCCTCCGCCACACGCCGACAAAAACAAGAGGAGGGCCATTGTTCCGGACACTGCTGTTATTGCATTCATTGCTTGTATGATTTAAATTCGATACAAAAATCGGCGATACAAGAGGTGCCATTTATGATCACAGTCATAAACAGCTAAATCGCCCTCTTCAAAATGGCCATTCCAAGTTCCATCTCTGCTTCATTTACCGATGCAAAGCCAAGGCGGGCTGCATTCAGGTGGGATGAATAATTTGTTCCGTCAGAGATCAGTAACCCCTGTTGCTTTGCCCTGAACGCCAAGTCAGGCAACAGGACCTTTTTGTCGAAGGTAGCCCAAACTGCCATGCCGCCTGTTGGCCGGGCAAATTCGACAACTTCCCCCAATTCGCTTTTCAGCAATTCACAAAATAAATCCCGGCGCTGGTGGTAGGTTTTTTGGGCTTTTTTCAAATGACGGCGCACTTCGCCTTCTTTAAACAAAATGGCGACCGCCGCTTCCATCAACTGGTCACCTTGCCGGTCAATGATGCGCCGGAGCTGGCCCATACTTGCTACAAGATCTGCCGGAGCAGCCACATACCCAATGCGGAGGGCCGGCGAAATGGCTTTGCACAATGACCCTGTGTACACCACATGCCCTCCCGAATCAGCGCCGGCAAGCGGTAGTACCGGATTGCAATCGTAATGAAAATCGTAATCGTAATCGTCTTCCAGAACACAAAAACCGTGAACTTGAGCCAACTGCAGCAAGCTCAGTCGTCGTTCAGCCGGCATCGTCACCGTCGTTGGGTAATGGTGGTGGGGGGTGACATAAACCATGCGAACCCGTTTTTTTTGACAGATTGCTGCAATGGCATTCACATCGAGTCCGCGTTCATCTACCGGTACCGATTGAAGTGTTGCTCCGGTTTTTTGAAAAATCAGATTGGCCGATCCGTAGGATATTTCTCCAACGATGACCAGATCACCGGGTCGAAGCACAAGATTGGCAGTGAGGTACAGCCCCATAGTACTGCCCCGGGTAATCAGGATGTTTTCTTCGGTCACCGGCAATCCGCGGGTTTCGCGGAGGTAAGCAGCCATGGTTGACCGAAGGGAGGGTTCGCCGTATACGTCGCTGTAAAAAAGGAGGTTCTTGCGGTATCCCTGCCGCACCACCGTCCTGAAGGCCCGGCTCAGGGCCTCCCACGGTGCCAGGCGCACATCCGGAAACCCATCGTTGAAAGCCAGGGTACTGGTTCCTTTGATTACTGGACGTTGAAGCAGGGGGTCTTTATGGAATTCAAAACCTGCTTTATGGCTGGATCCTGCCAACTGCGGCGGATTTTTTTGCAGCGCTTTGGGCCTTAGTTCAGGAAGTTTATGGCTGACGAAAGTACCGCTCGACGCTTTGGTCTCCAACCAGCCTTGTGCCAACAGCTCTTCGTACGCTGCTACAACCGTTTTGCGGTGAATGCCCAGCGATTCGGCTAAAGCCCGGGTTCCGGGCAACTGCGACCCGGCTGGGATCACGCCCCGGCGGATTTGGTCGCTGATGGCGGTAGAAATTTGTAAAAACAGCGGCGTTTTTTCCGATTTATTGATGGTGAGTAAGGAAGCAAATGTGAGCATGGACTGTCATTTGAATACAAAAATAGAAATTAAACCGGACTACCTATTTTTTAAAATCCGGATGTTTCAGGCAGTCCGGAACAGGGTTATTTTTGTGGCGCATACCGATTCAGGCAATCCGGGAAAATGGATGTTGTAAAGGTCTGATTCACTGCCTTTCGATGAAATCGGAGAAAAAATAAAATCATGAAAGCAAAAACATCACGCACGCAGGGGAGCCGGTATTATCCAAAACGCTACGACACCAATCCGGAGTCAAGAGATGCAATCTTAGATGAAGGCCTGGTCTGCCACGTTTCTTTTAACATTGAAAACCAGCCATTTATAATTCCAACCGGCTATTGCCGGATAGAGAACACGCTTTATCTGCACGGGTCAGTGGGCAGTCATTTTTTCATGCAAATGGCCAAAGGCATTCCGGTTTGTGTAAGCGTGACGCTGATAGATGGCCTGGTCTTGGCGCGTTCGGTTTTTCATCATTCCATGAACTACCGTTCGGTAATTGCTTTTGGAAAAACCCGGGAAGTAACCGACTCCTCTGAGCGTTGGCTGGCTGCCGAACGTTTTTCGGAACATATTCTCCCCGGCCGTTGGGAAGATGCCCGGCAACCCGACCCCGGCGAAATGAAAAAAACGATGTTCATTGCAATCGACATAGAAGAAGCATCCGTCAAATTCAGGGCGCACGGCGTCATAGACGACGAAGAAGACCTGGAAAGGAACGTTTGGGCGGGCGTATTGCCTCTGAAACTGGTGCCTCAGGTGCCGGAAACCGATGAAGCCGGAAAAACCGGGTTGCCAATCCCTGAATACATACGCCATTATAGCAGGGGTTGAAAATCAAAGCAGAAATCACCACAATTACTGTTTACATCATCCGACTGGAAGAGATGCCGAAAGGTGTCTCTTTTTTTTGTGCCTGCTTTAGCACCTTCCTGGTGAAAATGAATGCTAAATAGTCGTTTTTTTGTCGTATCTTGAGACAAAAACAAGATGGTCAGCTTAAAAAATATCCAGACTGAAATTGATGCGGGTTTCCTCTATCAAATACTTGCCGATCACGAAGAAGATGCCAATATCGCCACTGTATTTCGCCAGATGAGCAAAATTGAGCAGGGTCATGCCCTTGCTTTTATGCAAAAAAACAAGCTGGACACTACCCAAATGCCGCCCCCTTCAAAAAGAGCCAAAATCTTAAGTTTTATCGGGAAAGTTTTTGGTTACAACTACCTTTTGGGCGTTTTGCTGGACACTGAAAAAAGCATTTCTTCTTCTGTTTTAAATACTAAAAATCAATATAGTGCCACCAGCTCAATAACGGATACCGCCCACGTTACCATACTCAAGAACATTTTAAACAGCAGCAAGAAAGTTTCCGGATCCAATCTTGCCAGATTTGAAAAACGGCACCGGTCTGTTGGCGGGAATGCCTTAAGGGCTGCTGTATTGGGCGGAAACGACGGGCTGGTTTCCAATTTCAGCCTCGTCATGGGCATTGCAGGAGCTACAAGCGGTCAGGAAGGGGTTTTGTTAGCCGGGCTGGCAGGGCTTTTGGCAGGGGCTTTGTCAATGGCTCTGGGGGAGTGGATTTCAGTAAAAAGTTCACAGGAGCTTTATGAAAATCAAATGCAGTTAGAGATGGAGGAACTGGAAACCAACCCTGAGGGAGAAGAGCAGGAACTTGCTTTAATTTATTTGTCAAAAGGCATCCCCGAAACACAAGCCCGCCAAATGGCAAAAGACATCATTTCAAACAAAGACCATGCACACGAAGTATTGATCAAAGAAGAATTGGGCATCAACAGCGAAGACTTAAAAGGGTCTGCCATGGAAGCTGCGGTGACTTCTTTCCTCTTATTTGCAATAGGCGCCATTATTCCTGTCGTTCCCTTTTTCTTTACCACGGGCATGAAGGCCATCATCGGTAGTGCCATGCTGAGTGGTTTTGGGTTATTTTTAATAGGTGCTGCCATTACTTTGTTTACGGGAAAAAGCGTTTGGTACTCCGGGTTCAGGCAAGTCTTTTTTGGGCTGGCTGCTGCTGCCATCACGTTTGGGATTGGAAAAGCAATCGGCGTTTCACTTGCCGGGTAGGGGTTACAACTGCGGGTTTTATTACGTTAAGAGAAGCCAATGCCATGGAATCAAAAATTGACCTTGCCAAAATTCTGCCCCATTTAAACGAGGATCTTGTTTCCGAAATCATGCTTGCATCCACGGTCAAAGACGTGCCTAAAGGAACAGAAATACTGAGGATCGGGCAATACGTTAAGGTCATCCCTTTTGTATTAAAAGGCTTAATCAAAGTATTTTCAAGCTATGAAGACAAAGAATTGTTGCTGTACTACATCAGGCCACACGAAAGTTGCGTGATGTCATTCACGGCCCACCTCAAAAATGAACCGAGTCTGGTATTTGCCCTTACCGAAGAAGACACTACCATATTGCTGCTTCCTGTTGACAAAGTTTCTCACTGGATCAGGCGTTATCCCGACATTAACCAGTTGTTTTTTCAACAATACAACCTTCGTTACAACGACCTTATAGATACCATCAACCATTTGTTGTTTGACAAAATGGACAAGCGTCTGTACGACTACCTGCAGGAAAAAGTAACCATCACGAAAAAGAATCCTCTCAAAATTTCTCACCGCCAGATCGCCGGCGAATTGGGCACTGCACGGGAAGTGGTAAGCCGGGTGATGAAAAAACTCGAAGTGGAAGGAAAAGTAAAACAAAGTGGAAATTATATAGAATTATTGCCGTGGTGACTATAGTCACTGCATCCCTGTCTTTGACCCATTAATTTTGCTGGCAGAATCATGAAGAACAAAACAGTCAAATTTCTGCTCGTATGCATCTTGTGCCTTGCCATTGTGTCGGGCATCGTTCTTTTGGTTCAATATTTAACCAACTAAAAATTTTTGATGATGAAAAAGAACATGGGTAATGTAGACCGGATTTTCCGCGTAATCGTCGCAGCAATTATTGCCGTACTTTATTTTACCGGAACGCTAACAGGTACTTTGGGTTTGGTACTTCTGGTTTTGGCCGGGGTATTTGTGGCAACAAGTTTAGTGAGTTTTTGCCCCCTTTATTCTCTGGTCGGATTGAGCACCTGCCCGGTGAAGGAAAAAGGGTAGGAAGTTTTGTGTAAAAGCAAAGGGGCAAGGGGCAAGGGGCAAAGGGCAAAGGGCAAAGGGCAAGGGGCAAAGGGCAAAGGGTAAAGGGTAATAAATTTGCAGAGTTAATCTGATTGCTTACGAAAACATCAAATTTCACGGAATAAAATTGCCTTTTGCCTTTTGCCTTTTGCCTTTTTACCAGCTCTCTCTGCCCTTATCATTACCCCCTCACCACCAGGCCATCAACTGAATTTCCGGTAAAGTCCGAAAAGCAGCCCTGCCAGAGCCAGACCTCCAAGGATGATCCACCAGTTCATGCCACCGACTTCAAAGTTCAGCACTTCCGCATCGCCAATGACCACCAGGTTCGACCAGTATTCCGGTAAGGTATACGTAGGTGGAGCGTGCTGAAGGTAATCCAGTTTAGCCAACTGTAAGGCGACGTCTTTGGGCTCGCCTGCTTTGAGATAGCGATAAAAAGACACCAGAATTTCGCGGGAAGGGCCATCATAAGCATACCACAAGCTGCCTACAAGACTGGGGCATCCGGCATACGTAAAAGCTCTGGCCAAACTCCTGACCCCCTCCGGCGTCAGGGTTCCATTGCCTGTGTTGCAGGCGCTCAGAACAGCCATATCTGCCTGAAGGGTAAGCCCATAGACTTCAGCAGCCCGCAGAATAAAATCCGATTCATCTTTTTCTCTGGAAAAAATCAGGGCCGAGTTGAGCGGATCTTCTTCATCAATGATGCCGTGCATGGCTAAGTGGAGGATGCGGTAATCCGGAGCATTGCTGCGAAAAGCAGTTTTTGTCGCTTTTTGGTTGATCCACGCATCGCCGTTCAGCAAATCTGCAATTTCAGCAACCTCATCATCAGAATTGGGGAGTTTTCCAGCCGAACGTTTTTTCAATATGCTGTCGCCGGGAACATTCAGTGATTTGAAACCCTCCAGGGTAAAATCATCGTATTCCAGACCAAATCCGCCGTAGAGTTCCACTTTGCGTTCCAGACGTGTCCTGGCCCGATCGCTAAAAATAAGCTGGTTGGAGTAGGCGGTACTGAGGGCAAATTTTTTGATTAAATAAGGCGGATTCCCACCGGCATTCTCCGCAATGGGTTGAGCAGGCAATACGTCGAAAGAAAGTTGCAGCAATAAATTGTCGGGGATGATGATCAGCCTTTTTATTTTTGGATCCAGTCCCTGCAAAGGCTTGGCCAGCAGCACTTCGTACAGTGCATTCCCGGTAAGGGCATATTGCGCGGGTGTAAATGCGGTGCTGCCGTCTGAAATTTTGCGAAAATCAAGGCAATTTTTATCAAAATCTGCGGGTTTTGCCAGGTCAAAACAAACAATCCCTTCTTTTGAAATTTTGAAAATATAGATGTTTTTTTCACCAATGAAATATTCAAGTAAAATGCCGTTTGACGGCAGTTTTTTTCTCAATGCACTGACTGATGCTGTATTGGGGAGCGCGTATTTTAATTGAAAATAGGCAGGATATTTGGATTCCAGTTCTTCCTGATACCGGAGATAATCCTGCCGGGCCAGGAATAAGGCAGTGCGAAGGGAATCGAGTTGCTGCTCATTGCCATCCGGAAGTGCTTCAAAGTATTGCTGTTCGAGTTTGGCATAAGCATCCCGAATGGCTTGCCCTTTGACGAAAACAGCTTCCGGAATACCGTTGAGTACCGCATCCAGTTCCTGCAAGCCTTCCAGCAGTACGGCTGCTTTGCCTTTGGCGCTGAATAAATAAGCTTCTTCGAGGTAAGCCTGCCCTTCGCCAAGCCGGTGCAATTGGAGCGCAGTAGCAATGGCTTCTTCGTAAACCGGTGAGGCGGTTTTCATCAGCCAGTATTTGGAACTGGTTTCTTTAAATTGCTGCCTGATTTTGATGTGCAGGGTGTCATAAGCCCGATAAAAGGCATAGGCTTGTTTGAGGCCCGGCAAGTTATTGGAAGCGGCATGTTGCTGTCGTAAACAATGGGCCTGAAGACCTAAAACGCGCAGCAAACTTTGGCGGTCAACAATGCTTTCATTTTCTATGACAACGGGGGTGTTGTCCCGCAAGGCCTGCCCGGATACGAGGTACGAAACCGCAAGCCGGTAGTTTTCCATAGCCCGCTCATGGTTTTTTTGCTCAAAATAAACATCGGCCATGTTTTCGTAAGCATTGGAAATCAGTTTCCGGTTGCGGAGAGATTGCCGGATGTTAAGCGATTGCTGAAAATAATTCAATGCTGCCTGGTATTGCCCCTGCCGTTTTTTGATCCGGCCCAGCGATTCATAATTGTGGCTGGTTTCAATGGAATTGGACAAAGTTCGGTTGTTTTTCAAAGCCAACAGGCCGTATTTCTCGGCATTAGCGTAATCGGCACCTTCGGCATACGCAATTGAAAGGTTTTGGTAGCAATGGGCAAGGTCTTGTGGCAATGAAGGTTCATTTAATTTTTTATACAAATCAATAGCCGCGAAAATATCGAGGATCCCTTCCTTATCCCGGTCCAGATTGCTTTTACAAAGGCCTTTCAGTTTTTTTAACTCAGCGAGGTTTTTCAATTGCCCCTGACCGGCATCCGGCAGACTGAGGTACAGTCGTTCAGCCTGCTCAAAGTAATTCAATGCCCGTTCAAAATCCTCCAGATTAATGTACAAAAAGCCGGCCTGGAGGTAATTATACGCCAGGGCGGGCACATCTTTGTCAGGCAGTGCCTCCAGAATATTCAATGCCTGCCGCACGTTTTTTCCTTCATTTCTGACGTCGCCCAGATAGCGGTAAGCCATCGCCACTGCATAATAGGAATTGGCTGTTTCCTTGTGGTACTGGCCCAAACAGGTAAGCCGGATTTGCAGGGTTGTATCCCGCCAATACTTCAGTGCATCCCGGTGATTGAGCAGCATGTAATGGCATACCCCTATTTTGTGGTACAACATGCTTTGCGACGCGCAGGAAGCATTCGGAAACGTGCGCTCCTGGCGGATACGTTTCAGAAGATTCAGGGCTTTATCGGCCTGGCCAATACCACGCATCGAATCAGCCTGGGCAACCGATTTTAAAATCAGGGTATCAATATTGGAAGAAAAACCGGACAGGGTGCAAAAAGCAAAAACTACCAGAAATGCGTATTTCATCACCGGAAAGGTTTAATTGCAACAAATCATTGCCTGGCAAATATAGAGATCACCGATAAATTTTAAACGGTTGTTGGAGACGCCTAACAGGCAAACTAAGAAAAAAGCAAATGGGCGTCAAATAAATAAGAGCTTGTTCGGGGATAAAAATTCCTGAATGCAGGAGGGTGGCTGCACAAGCCCCATGCAGGGCACAAAGGTAATTTGTCGGGGTTTCCAAACAAATACGAGTTCCACGGAGGACTCAGGCCTGGTTCCGTGAAACTCGTATCGCTTCAATGGGCAGGGGGCTCAGGCAATCAGCCTGCCTTCAAAGCCGCCCTGGTTCGCATGTCTTCCTGAGGAGGTTATACCAGAGGTTGCTTTTATTCTTTGATTACTTTTTTTGTAATCGTTTGGCCGCCAGCCTGAATCCGGGCGAAATAAAGCCCCGGAGCAAGTGCCCCGTTCGGGTTCCAGGAGAACATGACTTCGCCTGCATCCTGCAGCAATCTTTTTTCAGCATAAAGGGTGCTGCCCTGGGCATTGGTAACCGTAAAAATCACTTCTCCGTCTTCCTGCTCTGTTTTAAAGGATACGGTCAGGTCACTTTCAAAAGGGTTGGGATAAACAGAAAGTACCTCTTCATTTTGCACATTGGTTACACTACCCGGTAACGAACCTAAAGTAGTACCTCCAGGAGGCGGTGCGCAGCTGTTCATCAAATGGGCATAGGCCGCTTCGGCATTAACATAGCCTTCCGATAGAACCAGTCCTTCCAAATTGATGTCGTATTGAGCGCCTTCCAGAATGCTGCACTTCAGCGGAGCATAGTGGATGGTATTCATATTCGAAGCAAGCTGGGCTGCAATGCCGGTTACAATACCTGCAGCCTGGGAAGTCCCACTTTTCAGAACCATATTTCCGGAAATGTAATGCGGTCCCTGAATGTTTTCACCGAGCATGGCAACATCTACGCTTGTCGCGCTCCAGGTACTAAACGTGGACAGGGTCCGCAGGCAGCTGATGGAAGCAACAGAAAGGATGTTGTCACAATCGTATGCAGCAGGGTAGAATTGTGTATTTGCCACGCCGCCGCCGCCGAGGTTACCAGCTGAAGCGACAATCAAAACACCCGCATCCCTGGCATTGTCAAGAGCAATCTTGAAAGGGTCCGGGTGGTTTCCTACCGGTGCTGTAATCGGATAGCTAAAGCTCATGTTGACGATTTTTATTCCTTTCAGAACTGCCATATCGAGGGCATTGCTGACATTAAACAGCGTAGCTTCTCCAAAATTATCATGAGTTTTGAACGCGAACAATTGCACATCAAAATTAGAATTTAAGGTTGCCATTTGTGCAACAATGCCGGCAATATGAGTTCCGTGGCCGTGGTCGTCGCGTGGCTCGGTGTCATTGTTGACATAGTCGTAGCCGATTTGGAAAGTATAGTGAGGTCCGAACAGGTTTTGATTGCAAAATATTGGTGCATGGTTGGGGCCTGTATAGCCGATTCCGGTATCGAGAATGGCTACTTTCACCCGTGGCGTTTGAGCAGTTGGAGTAATTGAAAAATAAGGACAGGTTGCAATCGGGTTAAAATTGCCCGAATTATTTGCTCCCGAATTAAGCGAAGGAATGGTGTTGAAGAAATTCAAGCCGGAAGAATTAACGATGGCCACATTTCCGGAACCATTCACCACTTCGTTGATGTCAATCCATCCGTGGTTGGCATAAGCGGTTGCAAAGGTGGGGAAATGCCAGAGGCGGATGTTGCTCACCGGGCTTATGGCAACTTCAACGGCGCCTATGGAATTTTGAAAATTCGTAATATCTGTGCTCGCAGTACCCGGATCGAATTGAATCAGCATTTTATCGGCGCTGTGCCCTTGGGCAAAGCTGAAGGAAAAGTTCAGTAAAAAAATGGAGAAGATCAGCGAGCAGGTTTGCATGAGGCTTACCATAAAATTCTTTTTCATACCCTTTAAATTTTTGAAAAATGTGAATCAAAATTTGTCAATCGGGAGTTATAAGCACAGGGGTGCCAAAGTGTGACATGCTTCCGCAAAGAAAAAAATGACGGCCTTGCGACAATTCATTTTTGACAGAGCGGTCGAAAGGTAAGGAGTTTTCAAAAGACAGGGCAATTGAAAAAAAATGATGCAGCCGGAAAAGTTCCAACTGCATCTTATTGAAAGGGCGAAAAAGAATGAATGTTAGTTTATCCGACCACAAAAGAGAGGCTGCCCTGACAGGCAGCCTCAGAGTTTGATGAGTTATTTCACAATGACTAATTTTCCGCTTGTACGCAAATTGGCTCCGCTTTCAGCAATAAAGCTGTAGTGGTATACGCCTGATTCCAGCCCATCAAGGCTGACCGCTGTGGGGTTGTTGGTTTGGGCGTTGAGTTGTTTTACCAAAGCTCCTAAATTGTTGAATATCTGGATTACCCCTTCTGCATCCTGATCACTGATGACGAGGAAAGTGACTTCCTCATTCGCCGGGTTAGGATAAACGCTGAGCTGTAGTGGAGCTGCAACAACAAAACCATCGCCTTCCGGTGCAACAAACGGGCAAAGTGTAGTAAACTGAACAATACAGGTCGCTACGACAGGCTCATTCCAGGGATCCGGCACTAACGGATTCGGGCATCTTAATTCTACACGAAGCTCATAGGTAGTACAAGGTTGAAGGCCTGTAATGTTTCCGTTGAATAATCCGGAAAGAGAGCCCATACCAAAGGAGACAGGTATCCAGGCATTAGGCGTAGCAGGCGGCGTAACCACTGCCCTGTAAGCTACCTCGTACCGTGGGTTGGGGCAATTTGGGCAATTGATCGGAGGAAATGAAAACTGAGCAACGCTGTGGTTTGCAGTTACCGTAATCTGGTTACAATCAAATCCCGGATTGCATCCTGTTAGGCATCCGCCTGTCATGATGTTAAACGTACACGACTTGATTACTTCGTCGCTTCCATTACAACGCAGTTCAACCAAAATTTCATAATGGGTACAAGGTTGTAAAAAATATAAGGTCACATCGCCATTAGCATCGAGCTGGTATCCTCCGGAAGACCAGTTTTCCTCCACCTCACTCCGGCGATAGCTGATGGTATAGTCAGGGTTGGGACATTCTTCACACTCCTCCACGGGCAGCGTAAAGGAGACCTGGTTGGTACCAATGTTTTTAACCTGAATTTTGCTGCAATCTAATGGGTCGCAGGGGGGCGTGCAGTCTTTCACTTCGACAGTTACACAAACAGGAGGCTGAAGGGTGTCGCACGGAACGCCCATAGCATCATACACGATCGTTGTGACACATACCACATAAGTTCCATTACCTGGAAAAGAATGGTTTGCAAAAAGGCTCGATGATGGGGTTGTTGAAGGGGTGGAGTCGCCAAAATTCCAGCTGAATCGAATGGAAAGTCCGGCACATTCAGGATCCTGAGTCAGAATAGTGGGTGCATGATAATAATAAAAACCGAATGCACATCCTCCCGTATTCCCAAACATAATCCTGGCTGTATTTCTTTCCACAACACAACCAACGCCGCAATCCCCACCGCCTGCATTGTAAGTGTCAGAAGTAAGCGTACCCGGCGCGTCACATCCATCAAAAGACGAGGCAGCCTGACTGGTAAAAAAAACACCAAGCATAAGGAAAAACAACAAAAACACTCGTTTCATAATAAAAAATTGATTAGTGAAAAAATCGGTTTTGGTGTGTTTGTTGAGTGTTTGTATAAAAGAAAAACCGGCCGGTAAATGATGATTCATCAACCGGATTGTGCATGGTTATTCAGGAAAAGAATTGGATGTTACAGGAGCATCCCAAATTGCACAATTGCCCCTATAAGTGTTGTGGTCGTCTAATGTGACCCAAATGTATTCATATTTTGAAACATTTAATTGTTTATTTATTTTATTTTTATTTATACCGAGTACCGTCACACTTTTCCCATTCCTGGCTTCTATTGGGCAATTTCGTTTACCAAAAGAACACGTGCAATGCAAATGATCTTACTTATCTCAAGTGTGGGCGCCTTCATGCTTGCCTGGAGTTTTTGGGAGTGGCAACGCCAATTGCTATTTATCAGCAGTGTATGCGGGGAGCATAGTGGTGGTCGAAACGGATTTATCGTGCGGGCGTCGGGCTGTATTAGCAGTCCAACGAGCATTTTATTAGAAACAAAGGAAGGAACACATACGCTTTCCAAAGTATTTCATAAAATTGCCGGGCGTGAACCGCGCTATACGACCACGGCTATGAACAAAAATTTTGGATTAACGGAAGCTGAATTCAACAAGTTATTGTTAGCACTGAACAATGGTGATGAATCCCTGTATGAGCAGGTTTTCCTAACCCACTTTGAAGACTGCTGCAAGTATCTGATGAATACTTACAGGGCATCTCCGGAAGACGCTTACGATGCTTCGATGAGTACGATGCTCGAATTTTGTAACCGGTTGAAAACAGGTCGGGTTACCTATGGCAACCTCCGTTTTTTATTCACCAGAATGGCAGGGCAGGTTTACCTGAAATGGATCAAAAAGCAACAAAAAACAACCGGGATTGAGCATATGGACATTCAGGAGGCCCCGGAGGACATAGACGACGAATCCTATGCCATTTTAAACAAGGCGTGGGACAGCCTTTTGAAGGATTGCCAGACGCTATTGGAAGAATTTTATTACACAGGTGCAACCCTTGAGCATATTGCAACTGTATTAAATAAATCAGCAGTTGCAGTTAGAAAACAAAAACAGCGCTGTGTAGATAAACTGAGAGAACTCTTCATCGGATTTTCATTACCAGAAGAAAGTTAATAACTTATGAGAAACATTGAAAAATATATGGATCCCAACATTTCTGAGCAGGAATTGCATGAATTGACCGGAAAATTGCTGAGGGCAAAATTCACCCGGGATAAAAAGGAAAAATGGGCTGAAATTCTGGAAAAGGAGCACCACATTCGACGCGGAGAAGTGGGAAAACTCCGGGTGGCGTCCCGCAACCCTCTCCGGACATGGCTTCTGGTGGCTGCTTCCCTGCTATTGCCAATACTGGTGTATTTCTGGCTATGGGTACCTTCCGAACCCTCCGCTTCCCAATTGGCCGAGGCATTTTTATCCGAGGAAAAAATGCCGGAGCCACAAACCCGTAAAGGAGACGTGGAAATCGAAGCGCTTGCACAACAGGCAACAGAAGCTTATAATGAAAGTAAATACAGCCAGGCCATCGCTTTATGGGAACAACTGGAAGCCCGGAACAGCATGACATCCGATGACTATTTTTTTAAAGCCATCAGCCACCTTAGGCTCGACCAATTGGAAAAAGCCATAGCTGGTTTTCAGCGCATTCGGTCAATGAGTGCTGAAAATCCAAAATTCCAGCAGGAAACGACGTGGATGCTCGCTTTGTCTTACCTCAAAGCAGGCCAAACAGAAGCTGCAAAGACAGAACTTCAACAGGTCGTTCGCGACGGCTGGCGGGCAGAAAAAGCACAGCAACTACTGGAATTGCTTGACAAAAATCAATAGTCAAATAAAAATCACAGACGCGCTCTTTCAAATAATTGTTTTGTTCGCTTCACTTGCCTGTTTCCAAAGCCACCAGGCCATAACAGCCCTTACAAGAGGCTGGAAAAAAAGATTGTACCCACCAATAAAAGTGCCAAGGCCCTCGTATTGCCAAAACTCGTTGGCTAATGCTAAAAAACTACCCGCCGACCACAAAATCAATAGCCAGGAAACTATTTTTCCAAAGCCTTTTTCGAAAAAAAGACCCAGGCCATAGCAAAGGTTGCCCAAGCCAAAAGTGAGTATAAAAAGACCGAAAAGGGCATTACCGGTTAGTCCAAACTGATCAATGGTCATGCGCAGGCTTTCTTTTAGCAAAGGTGTTTCCGCCACCACATACTGGGCCCTCAGCCCATTGAGGTAAAACAAAACCAGCATTTGCCGGCTGATTTCTGCAATGGCAAAAACCGAAAAAAACAGAAACCCCAACCCTGTGAAGCCTGCAGATTTGCGAAATTGCAGCAAAGCAATCCCCCACATTGCCGTCAGAACCAGCAGACAATGACCAATAACCCACCACCGGTTGAGCAAATAAAGCGGGTCTTTATACAGCATACTCCGCTGTTCAAAGTCGGCAGGAGGATCGGGGAAAATGGCGTGGATGCCAAGGGTCGTAACGACCGTCAGGAAACCGCAAATGGAAGCAAAGCGGAGGAAGTTGGTGTTCGTTTGCATAGCCGTGTTGTGATCATTTCGTGGAGATCAAGGAAAAGGACTACATACCCCGGTCAGGGTTGCAGCTGGTTTTTAACGCCATCTGCGGGATTTTTAAATAAAAAATGAGGCTTCATCGGCAAAGCAGCACGATTTGTCGCCTGCCAACTGCTCCTGGTGCAAAAAAAACTTGACAAATCAATTCATTGTGATTACATTTGCTATCAAAATAATATCACACTGAAATCAAACTCAAAATGGACAAGACCTTAAAACTAACATCCGGCTGGCTCATGTTGCTGGTGTGTTTTTTGCTTCTGGGCGGCGGCATCGCCCTGATCGTCATGGAATACTATGCCGCCGGGGCCATCATCATCGGCATTGACCTGTTCTTTCTTTCGCTGGGCTTTGTTGCGATCGAACCCAACAGCAGCCGCGTCATGACCCTTTTTGGTGCCTATGTGGGTACTTGCAGAGAGAGTGGGTTCTTTTATACGAATCCACTTTACACGAAAAAGAAAATTTCCCTGCGTGCTGTTACCCTCGATGTGCCGACCATTAAAGTGAACGACAAACAGGGCAACCCCATCATGATTGGTGCTGTTGTCATGTACCGGGTCAGAGACGCTTTCAAAGCAGCATTTGAAGTAGAAAACTATCCTGAATTTGTCAAAATTCAGAGCGAGGCTGCTGTTCGAAAATTAGCAGGAGCATACAGCTACGACAACCTGGAAGACGAAGAAGCCACTGCAACCCTGCGCACGAGCTCGGATGAAGTCAACCACCGGCTGGCGGATGAAATCAGCGAACGCCTGGTCATTGCAGGCATTGAAGTGATTGAGGCCCGGATCAACAACCTGGCTTATGCTACTGAAATTGCCGGAGCAATGCTGCAACGCCAGCAGGCTACCGCCATTGTAGCTGCCCGGAGCAAAATTGTGGAAGGCGCAGTAGGCATGGTGCAGATGGCGCTGGACCAATTGTCAGAAAAAGGAATTATTGAATTTGATCCGGATAAAAAAGCAGCGATGGTAAGCAACCTGCTGGTAGTGTTGTGTGGCGACCGGAATGCTTCGCCCGTTATCAATGCCGGAACGTTGCATCAGTAAGCAAAGGGCAAAGGGCAAGGGGCAAATTGGCAAAGCTTGCTCCGCGCAGGCGGCAGGGTAATTTTTTTATAAACCGAAGTTTTTTCGCGTTTCCTTACAATTTTGCCTGCTTGCCTTTTGCCTGCTTGCCTTTTTACATAATCTATATTGAATGTTCAAACAAGGAAGCTCATGGCGGCAAAAAAAACATTTGTATTGCGCATAGACGAACATACTTATGCCGCATTGGAAAAATGGGCAGCCGATGAATTCAGGAGCGTCAACGGCCAGTTGGAGTGGATCATCAGCCAGGCATTAAAGGAACACAGCCGTTCTCCGAAAGAAAACAAGGCCCCGTCTGCCCCTGCAGACGAATCATGACCCCAAACCAGGTGCCTTCCGGAAAATGTTTTCAAAGACCTGAACCAGACTTTTCGCTTTTATTTGTCGCAGAAAAAACAAAAATCTTCCCGTTTTTTTTGAAACCTTACCACCAATTCCTTCGTATATCCTTATATTGTGCGCTGATTTCAACTGTAATCTCTGAGAGACGCCTATCCTTAAAGCTGCAAGTTTAAAGCCGCTATCTGCATTGCAAAAATAAGTGACCCGCACTAAAGTCTACTAGCGCACAGGGTTGCATCAAAACAGCACGTACTGCTTCATGAAGTTACGGATCAGACCGTATTCGATTGTTGCCTTGTTACTTGTTGAAAAAGAGCCGTAATAAGAGATGCGGGTGCCAACGATTAATTTGGAAGAAGAGTCTTTGTTATAAAAATTATCTCTTTGCAAGCCAACGGATAAAAGATAATTTTTTTATTTTACGGCTTGAACACTATAAACACATCCATGAACATGAAACTGCCAGGCTACACAGTCCAGAGGACTATTGTTATGACACTAAACCGGTATCACTTGAAAAAGAAACTTTACCCCTTGGCGATGGGATTGTTCCTCTTCGCAAGCGTGCTTCGTGCACAGGACGCACATTACTCTCAGTTTTACAATGCTCCTGCCTTAATCAACCCCGCATTGACGGGCATCTACCGGGGCGACGTCCGCTTCATGGCCAATTACCGAAGCCAATGGCATGCAGTTCCGGTCAATTACAATACATTCACGGCTTTTGCCGACATGAAATTCATCAAACGCACCGACCGAAAAGGGTTCTTTTCAGGAGGATTGGCGTTCAACTACGACCATGCCGGTGATTCCAAACTGGCTTTGGCCAATTTGAATGCCAGTTTGTCGTACACCAAAACATTCAGCCCGACGGCTTTTGGCACAGTAGGGTTTTATGTGGGTGGCAACCAGCGCGCGTTTAAACTGGGAGATTTGCGCTTTGAAAACCAATTCGATGCCGAATTGGGCAGCTACAACCCGAATCTTGGCACCGGGGAAAGCTTTGATGAAACCAGCATTTTTTTTCTCGATTTTGGCGCCGGCCTCAACTTCCGGTTGCAAAGCCGTCAAACAGAAACCTTGGTTGACCTGCTGGACAAACGCAACAAACTAGATATAGGCGTCGGCTTTTTCCACCTCAACCGCCCCGATCAAAGTTTTTATGACAATGATAAAATAGCCTTACCCATAAGGATCAGCCCTTATGCCTTTGGTACCCTGATGCTGGGCCGGAATCTTGACCTGGTTGCGAATTTCAGCGCACAATTTCAGCAGGAATATCGCGAGATGGTGGCCATGGCAGGCATTAAATTCCATTTTAATGACCGTCAACTGGGTCGCCAGTTTGCCCTGCAGGTAGGCGGCGGGTATCGTTTTCACGATTTCGGAGATGCGTTTTATCCCGGCATCGAATTGTCGTGGAATGCCTGGAATGTTGGTTTCACTTATGACATCAACATTTCCGATTTCAGCATCGCAACGCGCAGGCGTGGCGGGCCGGAATTTTCTTTACGCTACATCATTAACAAAATCAGGCCGCTGCCTTCGCATTTGAACTGTCCATTGATCTGATTTGCGAATGACCGGAAGATAATCTTTTCATGCACTTTGCCCGAAATAGCATGGGTCTCAAAACAACAGTTTCCAGGCATCAGTGCAATAACAGCAAGATATTACTATGAGAAAATATATTCTCCTTCTCTTAAGCGGAACATTTTTCCTGGCTGCTCAGGCAGTACAAGCACAACCATTAGAGGAATGGGTGCGTAAAGGTGACAAAGTATTCACCCAAAAAGACTATTATTCGGCTTATCGCTATTATGGCATAGCCCGGTTGTATGACCCTGAGCGTGCAGATATCCTATATCAGTATGCGGAGTCGGCCCGTTTGTTTGGCATTTATGTCAAAGCAGAAGAAGCTTATCAGAAGGTAATTGATATGCCGGGTCAGACTTCTTATCCGCTGGCTAAATATCACCTTGCCCGGGTAAAGCAGACGCTTGGGAAATACGATGATGCCATAAGTTTGTATCAACAGTTTCTGACCGAAAATCCCAACGCAGATAACGAGTTGCAAACCATTTCCCGAAAAGGGCTGGTTGATTCTGAATGGGCGAAAGGGCAGGCCCGGAAAGAAAAGGAAGTTGGCATCCTGAGCGCAAATGTCAACAGCGAATATTCCGAATACGGCGTGGCGTTTAAAGGAGACACCATGTACTACTCTTCGCTGAAGTTTGTTTACGACAAAGACACCACGAATCCCCGACGCGCTTATTCTAAAATACTTCAGTCTATTGGCGACGCTCCGGGAACGCCCTTGCCGGAAAACATCAATATTGCCGGCAAACACGTAGGCCACACAGCCTTTGGAGAAGGGTATAAAAAAGTATACTATACCATTTGCGATTATGTCAACGCAGCTGATGTGCGGTGCGATATTTATGCCAGTCCGGTAAACCCTGACGGCACTTGGGGGCCTGCTGAAAAGCTGAGCCTCAATGCACCGGGGGTGAACAGCACACAACCTTCCATTGGTCGGGATGGCCAAAGTGGTCGCTACCGGCTTTATTTTGCTTCAGATCGGGATGGCGGCAAAGGAAAGCTCGATGTCTGGTACAGCACTTTCAACGACGATGGCAGCCTTTCCTCCCCTGTAAATCTGGCTGAAATCAATACAGAAGGCAATGATGCAACGCCGTTTTTCCATGAAACTTCTCAAACGCTTTACTTCAGTACAGATGGCAACCTGACTTTAGGCGGATATGATATTTACAAAGCACGGAAAGATGGGAGCGGCTGGTTGGTGCCCGAAAACCTGGGTGCTCCGCTAAACAGCAGCTACAATGATTTGTACTACACTCTGTTTCAGGGAGGTGCAAAGGCATACTTGTCTTCCAACCGCCCCGATACCGCCGCTTTTTACTGGGATCAAACCAAAGAAACCTGCTGCAACGACCTCTACGCCATTACTTACGACATGAGCGTTCGTCTGATTGCTTCTACCTTTAACAACCTCGACCAATCGCCACTGCCCGGTACTACCGTGGAATTGTATGAAGTAACCGAAGATGGCCGGGAAATTCTGGTAGGCACCCTGACCAACACAGAAAGCAATAATTTTGAATTTCCGCTGGAACGCGGCAAAAAATACAACCTGAAAGGGAAAAAGGATGGGTTTGCCCCCACTTCCACCCCCATTGACCTGACTGATGTTCCGGAGGGTGAAGTGACCATTGAACGGAAACTATACCTGGAACCACCTGTGCAGCTTGATTTGCTCACTTTTGAGAACATTGACTCGATGGCACTGGCCGGGGTAACGGTACAGCTTTTTGAGCAAGGGCCCAATGGAGAAGAAAGATTGGTAAAATCCGTAACGAATCCGAACAGCAACGACTTCATTTTTATGTTGGAACGCGGCAAAAAATACATCATCCGCGGCAACAAAGACGGTTATGCCAGTGCCCTTGACAGCATTGACCTGACCGTTCCGGAAATGAAAATGACAACCAAAGTAGAACGCAAACTGTACCTGGGACAACGCCTCATCGCCCGCACCATTGACGCCAAAACACTGAAAGCGTTAGAAGGTGCTACCGTTGAGTTGTACGATATGAGTGGCGCCGAGCCGGTTTTAAAAGGCAAAAAAACAAACATGACGGGCAATGACTTTTTGTTCCCTCTTGATTTGAATAAAACATACCGCATCAAAGTAACCAGGCCCGGGTATAATTCAG
>JABWAJ010000531.1 GCA_013361075.1 Saprospiraceae bacterium
TGAAAAAGCAGGGCTTACCCCTATTCCTTCTGAGTTGGTGAAACCTTTCCGCGTGCGGGAATCGCCTGTACAAATGGAGTGCCGGGTAAAACAAATCATTCCATTGGGCACAGAAGGGGGCGCGGGCAACCTTATCCTTTGCGAAGTGCTGCTGATCCACATTGACGAGCGGGTGCTGGATGAAAAAAAACGCATCAATCCGCATAAAATTGACCTCATGGGGCGCATGGGGCGTGCCTACTACGTGAGGGCCAGCGGGGAAGCCATCCACACGATTGTTCAGCCCTACCTCCCGCTGTGTATTGGGTTCGACCAATTGCCGGAAACTGTTCGCAACAGCAAAATCCTGACCGGCAACAACCTCGGCCAGTTGGCGGGTTTGGTGGAAGCACCGGCTGCTGACGCCATTGAAGCCCTGCGGCAAGAAGCCTATATTCGGGAAGCGCTTCATTCTCAGGCACCATTGGAAGAATTGCACCGCCTTGCACAAAAAGAACTCGCGAAAGAAAACACCGAGCTGGCCGCACGTATCGCGTGGCTTGGCGCACATTTATAACGGCTGGTTTCCGATTAAAGCTTTAATTTCGCCAACCAAACAAAAGTAAACATACCGTGAAAAAGCTAATACCTGCGCTGTTTTTTATCGCCATATTTGCCTGTAATCGCAACGATTCATCCGACCAAAACACGAAGTTAACTGTTGCGCCAACCGGTAACCCTGCAATTGACAACCTTTCAGCGCAAATCCTGAAAGACTCCATGAATGCAGAACTTTATGCCCAGCGCGGGGCCCTTTATTATGAAAATGACGGCTACGATTTTGCCATCCGCGACCTGCAGCGCGCGCTGTTGCTGGACTCCGTAAAGGCTGAATACCACCACCTGCTCGCAGATGTGTACCTCGATTATTTCCAGTCGCGGCTGGCCCTGAAAACCATGGAGCGTGCAGCACTCCTGCACCCGGAGCGCATTCCCACCCTGCTGAAATTGTGCGAAGTGCAATACATCCTGAAACAGTACGAAAATTCAATGAAAACCATCGACCGCATCCTGAAAATTGACCCGCAAACGGCAGATGCATTTTTTATGTTCGGGATGAATTTCAAAGAAATGGGCGATACGGTACGCGCCATCAACAGTTTCCAGTCGGCGGTGGAACTCGACCCTGATCTGACCGATGCCTGGATCAATCTGGGGCAATTGCATGCAGCCATCAAAAGCAAAATGGCCGCACGGTTTTTTGACAATGCCATTCGTGTTGACCCTAAAAACCCGGTTGCCCTGCACGCTAAAGCGGAATATCTGACGGCGAAAAACGACCTGGCCGGTGCCATTGCCCTATACAAAGAAATCAATACCGCCGACCCACAATACGAAGATGGCTATTTCAATGCGGGCCTGCTCTACATGGAACTGGATTCCTTCAACCAGGCTTACCAGCAATTCGATCTGACCCTTAAAGTTTCTCCAACTTATATTAAAGCGTATGCCTTCCGGGCACTCGCTGCTGAAAGTCTGGGCAAACCGGAGCAGGCAAAAAGCGACTACGAACAAGCCCTGCGCATGGCACCCGATTACGAACTGGCTAAAGAAGGCCTCGCCCGGGTGGGTGGTAAGGCTCGGTAAAAAACGTATATTTAATAGGTAACACCTGATGAATGGATGCCGGATACTACTCAGAATAACACCATCAACCCGCTTGCCAATGTAGATTGGGAGGACCTGCTCGATACCCTCGAAGCAGAAAAATGCGTACTTTTCCTCGGCAGCGGGGCGTTTGAAGCGCCCGGTGGCGGCAGCATCGAAACGGCGCTGCGCGACTGGCTCGAAGCCGACGAACCCGATAATCCCCATATCCGGCTATACAATCCGGATGGATTTTTGTTGTTCCGGAAAAACCGCTTCAAACGCAAAGTCACCGCGCAAATCAAAGATTTTTACAACCAGGCATTTCCCGACACGGAAGCACTATTCCGCCAATTAGCGGAAACGCCGTTTTCTATTATTGTTACCCTCACACCGGATAACCTGCTGGCCCGCACCTTCGACGCGCAGGGGTTTGATTACCAGTCCGATTTTTACTTCCGCCACCGCAAAGCACCGGAGGTGTTTGAGCGCCCGACGAAAGAAAAACCCTTGATTTACAACCTGCTGGGCAATATTGAAGAACCAGAAAGCATTGTGCTTACCCACAGCGATTTTTTTGATTATTTGGAATCGGTTTTCAAATCCAACAGCATGAATGCCGATTTGAAGGAGGAGCTGGAAGCCGCCGAGCGTTATATTTTCCTTGGGTTACCTTATGAAAAATGGTATTTCCAGTTGCTGCTGCGGGTGCTGTCCATGCACTCCGACAAGCTGAAAGAAGTGGAACGCCTGGCGTTGAGGGAGTTTGAAGACCCACGCCTGCACGCGCTGTACACCGAAGAATTCAAAATCGAATTTTTCCCGTTTGATGTGAAACTGTTTGTCCGGGAATTGCACGGGAAATGTGCAGATGCCGGTCTGCTCAAAAAAGCGCCTCCGCCCGATCCGGCTTTGGCCAATCTTCCCGATCTGAACCTTGCCCAATTCCAGGCGCTGATCGCGAAAGCTGACACGGAAGAAGCCCTGCGCCACCTGAAAGCCTACCTCGACCGCCGCAAGCCGCGGAGCCTGCCCCTGATCAACGATTGGATCGTGTTGCAAAACCGCTACAACCTGCTCCGGCAACGGGAGTCGCGGGGTACCATCCTGCCTCAGGATTTGAGTGTGGAGAACAATCAGGTGGTGGAGCAGTTGCTGGAACTCGTAAGCAGGGCGATTGGCTTATAAAAGGATAGACTTGCATCGGTGTCATTTGATTAGTAAATTTGTAAAAAAGATAGTTGTATGCAAAAGATTCAAATACAGGCAGAAGTGGATGTCAAATCGCTGATTGCCCAAATGGATACAGATGATCTGGAAGACTTCGTACAGAAAGCCTCAGCAGTATTGACACAACGCAAAACAACTAACATAAAAGCAAGAGAAACGGCATTGCTTCAACTGCTGAATGAAGAATGTACATTGCCGGATAGACATTGGTCACGCTTCCGGGAGTTGACTCAAAAAAGAGCCATCGAGCCCCTTTCCGAGGAAGAGGAGGCACAACTTCAAAGCCTGATTCGGGAAGAAGAATTACTTAGGGTTAAACGCATTAAAATATTGGGTGAGCTTTCTCAGCTTAAGGGAGTAACTCTTCAAAAAATCATGGAAGAACTCGACATTCACCCAATTGAAGTAGAATAACCCCATATGACGCCTGAAACCCGAAAGTCGGTAAAAGAAAGAGCGAATTATCTCTGCGAGTATTGCCTGGCGTTGAGCAAATTTTCATTTCATCCTTTTTCCATAGATCACATCATCCCCTTGTCGCAAAACGGAACGGACGATTTTGAAAATCTAGCCTTTTCCTGCCAGCATTGCAACAATTGTAAATACAACAGGTCGAATTATGCCGATCCATTGACTCGTAAAATGGCGACACTTTACAACCCCCGTTCAGATATCTGGTTAAATCATTTTGTTTGGAATGAAGACGAGACCATCATTATTGGGATAACTCCTACGGGAAGAGCGACTGTAGCTTGTCTAAAAATGAACAGACAGGAAGCGGTTAATCTTAGAGAAGCACTTCGTGAATTCGGTGTGCATCCACCAGGAGTCAAAAAATCCCGGGATGAATAAAAAACAATACCGCTACCCCGGCGCCACCCCCTTCACCACCGGGCAACAACATATTTTTTTCGGACGCAGGCAGGACACCGAAGACCTATGCCGCCTCATCCGGCGGGAAGCGCTGGTGGTGTTGTACGGCAAAAGCGGCCTGGGCAAAAGTTCGCTGCTCAATGCCGGTATTGTCCCCGCTTTTTTGGAAGAAGGCAGCTACACGCCCATCGTCATCCGCTTCGGTGCCTGGACGGAAGGCAAAACCGATACCCCGCTCAGCCTCACCAAAGCAGCGCTGACCGAAGCTTTCCAGACCGATACCTTTCTGGCGGCGTTGCTACCCGGCGAAGACTCGCTTTGGTACCACGCCAAAAAACGCCAGTTGAACGGCG
>JABWAJ010000532.1 GCA_013361075.1 Saprospiraceae bacterium
AGAAGACAAACTACGCTGAAACCGTTCTTCAGCCAGCAGCAGATCTTCCAGAAGTGGAACGAGCCGGGTCTCCCCTTCCGGAATGCTTTCATTCCGGGGCAAAGCAGTCTTATTGATGAAGACCGGAGCCTCCATATCTGATAAATGGGTTGGTTGCGGAGGATCGCTTTCCTGCTTCGGAAGGTCGGGTATGATTACTGCTTCGGAAACGGCAGGCAGAGGTTGTACGATTTCGGCTTTACCCGACCAGTAATACCAACCGTTATCGTCGCAATACCACCAACGGTTATCTTCGATGACTTCTCCTTCCACCGGGTTTTGCTTTACCGCAACTTCAGCTCCTTTAAACACGAATCCGAGAGGATTGCCATAGGTATTGGCAGCAGTTCGGATAAATGTGTCTTCCAAAAAGCGAATTATCATAGGCTTTGTATTTTCACTACTTCGTAGTTTATCGCTCGATAAGCATTGAGATCATCCTACTGGCCTTCTGCCTTCAGGAAGCAGCGGCGGGGTTTCCTGCTTCACAACAGCAACCGGGGTCTGGGGGTCCGGTGCTTTTTCTTTGGCTCCGCTCCGCAGGTTCAGCAATTTTTTCAATAAATCAAACCAAAAAGGCGCACCAAAAGTAACGGCAATCGCAGTGAGCAGTAGCCCGGCTATTTTAACCAGCCACCAGGGCAGGGATCTGTCCGTTTCTGCGGCGTCCCAGCCTAATCCAAGGGGAGACTGAATTTGGTCAATTTTTTGTAGCGAAGAATCCATGCGTGCGATAGATTGCTCCAGTGTGAGGTGCATGTTGGTTGGTGCTATCGTGTCCGTTTTTTCGCTAAAATCAGTCGCCATTTCTACTAAAAAAGCCTGAACGGTTGCACTTGAAGAGATGTTTTTGTACATCCGGATGGTATCTGCATTAAAAATTGCTGCTAAGGCCAGTCCAACTGCAAAAAGCCACCATTTCAGGTTGCGTTTATACCACTCTGAAGCCCGTTCCATTACTTCATCAAACCAGCGCTCACTGTTTGCCATGAACAATGCAGGGTCACCTCCTGACTGGCGCAACATGAATTGCATCATTCGCTTTAAATCGCCCTCATCCAATCCTTCAATTTTTTTTACCAGGCCCTCCCTGCCTCCTCCTGCCTCCATAATATCTTGAAAAATAGCGACAAAAGTGGACTTGCTGAGATAGCCGGGCAGAGAATAAGGCGAAAGCCGTGCACGCCGGTTCGTGGCGTATGAAAGTTGCCGGAACAGGGGGTGGCGGAGAAAGTCATCCACCTTTTCTCCCAGCATGTTATCGAGCGTGTAACGCAGGTTTTTGGCACGCAGGGAGAGTATGGCAGCAATAACTTCCATGACAGTGGAAGCCAGCAGGCTGAACAATAACAAAACAAAAATCAACCCAATAACGATGTTGAGTGTCGTGAGCATGGCAATCTTTCATTTTGATGATGGGAAGAACTATTAATGGTATCGTTTAGCTGGCGCTAAAGACCTTGTTTTCTTTTACAAATTCGCGGTTGATACCGGTAATCAAATTGTCCGCACTGATTATGTTCGTATTATTGGACAAAGCCTGCAAACAGCAATAGTGGACAATGTTGACGATATTAGACCCTGTGAGTTCGTATTTTTCGGAAATTTTTTGCAGGTTGATGCCTGTTTCCAACTGTACAGCAGCCGGGAAACTTTGCTGCCAGAGCTTCAGCCTTTCCTGCGAACGCGGCACCGGAAAATAGACGATGGTTTGAAATCGCCGGGCAAAAGCATCGTCCAAATTACTTTTGAAATTCGATGCCAGAATGCTAAGCCCCGGAAATTCTTCCACCCGCTGCAACAGATAAGATACTTCCTGGTTGGCAAACCGGTCATGGGAATCTTTTACGCTGGTTCGCTTTCCAAAAAGTGCGTCGGCTTCGTCAAAAAACAGAATCCAGTTTTTGTTTTCAGCCTTGTCGAACAAAGCTGCGAGGTTTTTTTCCGTCTCTCCGATGTATTTGGACACCATCATGGACAGGTCAATGCGGTAGACCTCATGCCCGGTATATTTCCCCAACAAACCTGCTGCCATTGTTTTTCCGGTACCGGGTGGGCCATAAAACAAGGCACGAAAACCCGGTTTGAGTTTGCGGTACATTTTCCAGTCGTAGAGCAGGGTATCGTTGTGCTGAATCCAGGTTTCCACTTCTTTCAACTGATTGAGTGTTCCTTCGTTGAGCACCAAATCGTCCCATTCCAATTCCGTGGTGATGTGTTGAGCCGGGAATCCTGTACCCATCCGTGGCGGGGTCACATACCCCAGGGTAAATAGTTCCACGTATTCCTGATCGAGAATGATGCGCCCGCCGGTAGCAGGTTCGCCTGGTTTGAGGTCTTCGAGGTAGATTATTTTTTCTTTTGTAAAAAAATGCTGGGAGCCGAAGACTTTTTTGACTTCCAAACGACGGGAAAGGTCGCTCCCCGCGAGGAGGAACAACAAGGTTTCGCCAGTGGGCAGGGTATTGCGCTGGTTCGTTCCCTTAACCCCGCCAATGGGAGGAAAATCGCCACCCTGGGGCATAAATTCTGCGACCAGATCGTCAAAAAATGAGGGTATCAGGTGCGGCACCAAAGCAACGGCAAGTGCCACGTACTCATCTACCGTGAGCCGCCGGTGCTGGATGAACAGGGTAAACGGCAGTTCATCACTCTGCATAGCTGGTACCTGCGGCTGCTGGGCATCGCGACCAAAAAAGATGGACAGGCGATAGCGGGTCAGTGTAGCGAGGAAGGCTAGGGTTGTGGAGAGGTTTGGGGACATAATACAGATGGATAAATTCGTTTAAGTACCTTCTAAATCAGGCTGTTGGAATAATTTTTCCAACCCTGATAATTCCGGATAAAGGGGTTAATCAATTAGCCATTGGGCCAGCCATAAAATTCACAGGTTTCGGTAAACGGATCCTGAGGAATGCAATTTTTTTCCAGACACTGGGTTATTCTGGGATAACGGGGAGTCGGTGTTTCTACATAACACAAATTTTCATCCTCGATCACACCGGTATAACAAACCTCAACATTGGCATTTTGATATTTACCATACAGATCTATTGCAGCTTTAGGACTAAGTTCAATTAATTGTGTACTATCCCTTGGAATGGTATCCATGCAGGCAACGCGAACTTCTTTTTCCCCATGTTTGACCGTAGCTATCTTTTTCTTATGCTCTGGCCGACAGGAAGCTGCCCCATTTAAATTGAGGTATTGCCTCGAGTAATATTCAACAGACGGAGGCCATTTATTGCAACAACTGGATCTCCCATATTCTCCTTTTTCATCCGTAAAGGGAGTATCACTATCTTTAAATCCGTACAATAAGCAGGTGGTGTCGCATCCCCAATGCAAAGCCCTCCCGGTATCGCAAGACTGCTTTTTTGGCGTTTCCTTTTCTTTCATCTGGATCAATGCCCCGGCTGCATAATTTGCTTCTGGTTTGTTGGCATTAGGCGAAGGAGATTCAGCCCTTAATCTTGGTTGAAAAAAATGAGCAGGCTGATCAACTGGTGAAGGTGCCATCCTCTTTTCCTTTGCAGCGAACATGGTTTATTTTTTAAAGACAGTCGGGCATTCCTCATGGTTTACCCTCTGTATCCATTATTCAAAATCCGTTTCTGTGAGGTACCTGACCGGGCTACATACTGCAAGGTGTACAAGGCTCCGGGTCGGAGTAATTGATCGCATTGGCACTACTGCCAGTTGCTTCAATAACTTGTGTAGGCTTGGTAAATCCTTTTCCGTCAGGGTCGGTTTCAGTCCCACTTTCCCGGACAATAAAATGAAGATGCGGGCGATCAGCACTGGCATTTCCGGTTGTGCCGGTTTCGCCAATTTTAGCACCTGCAACTACTGTTCCGGCTGGTTCCCGAGCGCTTAAATGGCAAAACTGATAAGTTTTTGTTGGATCTACAGCACTTGTGAGCGTTACATATTTACCGTAATCAGTACCTGTATGATGAGATGTCGTACCTGCAACTACAGCCCGGACTTCTGTTCCAGCCGTAGCATGAAGATCCCAACCTTTAT
>JABWAJ010000533.1 GCA_013361075.1 Saprospiraceae bacterium
CTACGGGTACAGGACTATTCGGCATAGCAGGCTTAGTGGGCGTCAACGTAGCACCTACCAAAACCGAAGAACAAAAATGGTACGACTGGTATAAGGCTGCTCCGGAATATAACGTGACGGACATCCGCAAATGGCAGCCGATGTACGACAACTATGCCTTTGGCGCAGGCATCCAACTTGGCACCATCTACGACGACGGCACCACAATCAACCTGCGCGCCATGCTGGTGGTGCTGATCCCCGGGCCGGTGATCATGCTCGAAGGCAAAGCCAATCTGCTCAAAACGCGCGCAACGGGTGAAGGTAGCCAGCGCGAAGAGGGCGCTTTTTACCTGCTTGCTGTACTCGACGGCCGCGCGGGCACCTTCCAGCTCAATATTGATGTACGCTATTCGATGCAGGATATCATCAACATCAGCGGTGGACTGGAAGCATTTTTCGATTTTAATAACGACCAAAACTGGTATATCTACGTCGGGCGCAAAGAACCGGAGAGCAAGCGCATCCAGGCAGAAATCCTGTCGCTCTTCCGCGCCAATACGTATTTTATGATTGACCCCAGGGCCGTGCAACTTGGGGCCAGCGTGGGGCTAAATATGCGCGAAACCTGGGGTCCGGTAAGTTTTACCCTGGTAGCGCGCATCAGCGTAGACGCCGCCATCTTTTTCAAACCCTTCCAACTGGAAGGACGCCTGGAACTGATGGCCGAAATAGGACTGTCAATCTTTGGCATCGGACTAAAACTTTTATTGCAGCTGATCCTGGAGGGCAAAACGCCCAACCCGTTTTATATTTACGGCAAGGCCAGAATGGCACTGTCGCTGCCCTTCCCGCTGCCCTCTTTTGATTTCGAGGTGGAATTCAAATGGGAAAACCCCGTTGAGCCGCAGCCCGTTTGGCCATTGCTCAAAGGTGTTAGTTTTATGCACCACAAAGCCAAGGATTATGCCATTGACGTACCATTGCCGAATGCAGAGCTTAACAACATCCCTACTGTTGCGGTAGACAGCACCCTCGTGCTCACTTTTGCCAAACGCATTCACAACCTCAAGCGGCTGGACAATGCCAATGTGCCTTTGATCAAAGAAACCGGTGATGTTGTTTCAGGCAAAACTTTTGTTTATGCTTTGGAAAACGTCATCCTGGAAAAACAAAACGCCAGTGGAGAATGGATACCAGTACCGGTTATGCAAGGCATTAACCGACTGAACGAGCAAGGGGAAGTCGCTGATGATAGCTTCAAAATATGGGCCGGTACGGAGGGCGAAACAGGCAGCAGTTTCCTCAATGGAATAGAAGCCGAAGAACCGGCTATCCAATTGTGGCAGTACAAACCCTATTCGTTTACCAATACTTATCAGAGAGACAATATCAACGACCTGTACCCGCCCTGCAAGCCGGCTGAACCGCAGTATCAAATCGTTCATTGGCGCTACGAACCCCGGGGAAAGAAATATCCAAATGGGTTTGAACACCAGGGATTGGAATTTCAGGCAGAACAGATTAACCCTCTTATCAATTATAGTAAGCCTTATGTTGGCGAGTTTATAACGACGACTTCCAATCCCAAGGGAGAGAAAAGCTGGCGTAGTTTATGTGTGCCCTCTGGTGTTCTTGAGATTCGATTCCCTGAACCAGTACACTATGCGGTGATTCGTTTTTACATTGAAGACGTTGCTACTGAAGATAATGTGATAAGCGCTTTGAGGCTTATTGGCAACGATTTTGTACAAGACAATGGAATTAGAATATCAAGGTCTAATTCCAACAATTTAGGGTTCATTATATTCGAGGATGCTATCGGCACAGATGCTATTTGGCTTGCGCAAGTGCCAACTCAGGGTTTAGCCGACTTCGAGCCCTCTCTTTGGATCCATGAAATCCAATACAGCACGGTCCGCCAAACACAGGAGGTTTTTCGCCAAAATCCGGGCCGCAACCCGGAGGAGCCGGTGCGTCCTGTCGCCGACGAACTGGTTTTAGAACCGGAAACCACTTATCGCCTTGCTATTCATACTAAAGTAGCTGGCCACCACGAACCCGAGCAACCGGATGTTTTTATCTTCCGCACCGATAAAGGCCCCGGTATTCCTGCGGATAATGCCAATGCCAAGCCCGTTGAAAAAGTAGAAGCTTATATAGATCGTTGCGTACCTCAACACGGGGCGATGGCGCATTATTATGGGTATGACCTGCACCTCGTATTCAATGAGCGGTATTTTGAAAAGCTTTACGGCAGCAGCCCCATTTATCTGCGTTTGCGCGACCGCAACAATAACGAAGTCGGCAATGTACAGATCGGCAATTTTAATCAGTTGAGGTGGGCAATAATGATTGATTCTCCTTTATTGACCTGGATGCGCGGACTAACAGAAGGAGCGTCCAGCAGTGATGCCTGTCGGCAGGCCAGTGTGCCTCCTGTATTTAATCCTTCCGTCAGCTTTTCGGCGCCAGAAGGATTGCAGCCCAATACGCTTTATATAGCGGATGTGTTGGTTGACAGTGTAGCCGCCGGCTCACAACGGCTGATCCACCAATTTCAGTTTACTACCTCGCGGTATCGCAATTTTACAGAACATTTCAGAGGGCCATTACGAGCAGGCGAAACACCACCTGAGGTGGTTACTTACGCCGCTAAAATAGCCAATATAGCCAACCTGACAGCGGCTGAAATACAGCCGCCCACGGCAACGGCACCCGAACCGGAAAGCCTCGGTGCACGTATTCGTAGCTTTTCAAGTAGGTTTACTGAGCGCAGCACGAGACAGCGCACCTGGCATACCTGGTTATCTGACGCCAGGCGTTTGGAAACTACAGCGAGTTCAGCCGGAACAAACTTAAATCATCTAGTCGGAGTTCGAAATATGAGGCTACTCACTACGGCAACCCAGGAAGAAGCCGAGGCATCTTACACTGCCTACGATGAACTCTATGCTAAAATTGAGCATGCTTTTCTGTTTGCCGGCCCCAATGGCACCCAGGTTGACTTGCGGCAGCGAGGTTTACCCGAAAGGCTGGAGTTCATACGCATCCCCTTAGCGGATGCCCAAAACAATCTGATCCTCATTGAAAGCGCTGAACCAGTGGATTGGAAACGCATCAGTGGCTACTTTTCCGGGGGCATGAGTATTGGTTTTATGCCAAATCAGGATGCTACCCGTGCTTTTTTGATGCAAGGCTCAAGTTTGCTATTTCCTCACGCAACCTACCAGATGATACTGACTTATTCTGGTGAAGCAGATCAGGAAAAAGTAGAAGGACACCATGGGAACATTGTGAATGAAACCATTGTGGTGAATTTGACGCCCGACGCTCATAGTCCTGCACCTTTTGCGCCAAGCTATGCTACAGCCGGTGTACCTCCGCCGGTAGCGATCAGCATGGAAGCCGAAGCTGATTACATAGTGGGCAATCGGTTCACCCCAGTACACAGGCTCCTGAATGGCCAACCCAGGGCATTTATGTTTTTGAGTGGATCATTCGCCCAAAACACCTCATTGAGGGTACAATATACGGGCACTCACTGGAGTATCCTGCGGCAAGATGGCTTGGCTATACCCGCTGGAACTAATTTTAAAATGATGACAGTGCCAGTTGGGCACCCTAATGCATTTGTACATACAGCCGATTGGAAGACTATTGTCGACAACCGAACCTATATTGACCATCCGCTGGCCAACCTGCGCCCAAATGCTCATCTGCTCATCACACAGCGTGGCGCCACCCCAAATCCTCATTTAGTAGATGCGGCCTACGACAATCAACGGGGACGTTGGTACCTTTTCAACAAGTTGGCTGAATTAGATGGGCAACAGTCGAATCTCATAAGGATGCCTTCTGATGTGCAATTTAATGTATTGGTGACGCACCCCCCTGCGGTGCAAGTCTTCAAACACGTTACGGATGTACCCAATATTGAAGGTAACCGTACTATTTTGAATCATGTTGCACTTGATGACCCCAATGCGATGGTTTTTCCCGCCCGCGTTTGGGGTCACCAAAACTTCGGCACCAGCAACCCGAACACCATTGGGGTGCAATACACTGGCAATCGATGGGCTAT
>JABWAJ010000534.1 GCA_013361075.1 Saprospiraceae bacterium
AATGAGTAACCGTGCTTTTTCATTCGTCCTTAATATTTTATGAATAAATGCAAAATGCTACCCGTTTATCCAACAAACGGGTAGCAAGATCAATTAAAGTGTTAGGGCCGGGTACGACCAGCTGTTTAGGAACCTTTCTTTAATTCCTGATAACCAACCGTTACATCAATTTTTACCGTTTTGGCAATATTGTCACGCACGACAGCAGGGATGGCAATGCCATAATCCGCTACGGCTACTGTAAAGGAAGAAGCTGCCGAAACAGCACCGCTTTTTACGGTAAATTTCCCTTCCGTTTCTACATCTTTGGTAACACCGTGGATGGTCAGTTGTCCTTTCACCTTCACGGGATAAACCCCGTCCTTAGTAAAGTTAATTGTTTTAAAATCACTGACACTGCCTTTGAAGGTGGCCTTGGGAAACTTATCGCTTTCCATGTAATTTTCATTGAAATGCTCCTGCATGAGGGCTTTTTCAAACTGGAATCCCTTAATCAATACCGCAAACTCCATTTTGCCTGTTTCAGAATCGTAAACACTGGTGGCTGTCTTGTTCGTCGCTTCAATCTTTTCAATCTTCGCATCGGAAAGGAACGCTATTTTGCCTTCCCGGGTAAAATACTTCTGAGCAAACAATGTGCTGCTGGCGAACAGGCCAAACAGGCCAAAAAGGATGCACTTTTTCAACATGATATGTATGGTTTGAATGAGTGAATACCCCCAGGGGGGTGTTGTTTTGTTGTTTGTTATTTGTTGTTTGTTGTTCGTTGTTTGTTGTTCGTTGTTCGTTGGAACAAATCTGATGACCCATAATCCTTACCAGGCCAGTAATCAACCCATCCTTAATTTGTCACTTCTACGCAACGGGTCAGGACAACATCCATTAGCACACCGTCACATTTGCCTTTAAAGCGCACTTGCTCACCAGGTTGAAAATCGGTTCGTTTGTGTGCGGATAAAGGGTCCAGTTCGCAAATGATACCGCCCATTTCGCTGCCACTATCAAGCATGATTTTTACACTCCCTGTTCCGTCTTTGGTTGTTTCGCGAACCGTACCGCTTACTTCTACAATTTTGCCGAGGTATTTGGCATTGGCGGCGGTTTCGTCTGTTTCGTATTCACTGTAAAGCGTGGTGGCATCAGCTTTGACATCAGCATCGGCTTTTTGCATGTTTTGGTGGGGTTTGTTCCACATCATGTACCCTGCAATGCCGGCCACAACAGCCGCTGCCAATAATCCGAAAAGAATCATCTTTTTCATAATGCTGAAGATTTAGCTTTGTGAACCGAAATGCTTAGGAGAACGCTTTGGAGCGATGCTCCTAAGCTTGCACGGTTTATTACGAATGAAAGAAATAAAAAAGGCACACTAATTATTAGGGGCACCATCAGTAACCCACTGTGTAATTTTGGAAATATTGCATGCCGATAGTTTCGCTGCACCCTGGGGCATTGCCGGGAACCTCGAATCGTGGCTGATGACCCCAACAAGTTTGCCATTGTCGGCATAAACTTTCAGGTTGTTATATCCCTCCAGCGTTACATTGCCCAACCCAATGCCTTGTCCGTGACACACATAGCAATTGGTTTGGAGGATGGGCACAATGTCATTTGCATAACTCTGATTCTCGGTTGTGCAGTTTACCTCCGGGTATAAATCTTCTTCTACATCGTAGTAGCAACCGCCTGCGACCAGAATTGCACTTATTGCGATGGCGCTTAAAAATTGTTTTTTCATGATTAGTTGAATGTTTTACGAATAAGAATCAATAAGCCTTGGAGTGTGTCCAAATTTCCATGACCGAACAAAATAAGGAAATTTTGAACCTCCTCTTAAATACTTGTTTTGATGCCGGAAAGTTGTGTTGGCGTCCCGGAAGACTGTCTGCCAATGTACCTTTCGCTAATTTGTACTACAAACATATCAATTGTTTGGTACGCCTGCATCTATCCAGGCCTTGATCTTATCAATAGAACATTGTGGCAATTGATTGCCGCCGAAGGGCATGGCAACAAAACCAGGCTGCCTCGCGATGGCACCGTAAAGCCGGCCGTTGGTTGCCACAGCCGCGACACCATTGTAGGTACTCAGGTTGATTCCTCCGGATGGGGCTGTTCCACTGTGACAGCCCTGGCAATTGTTTTGGATGATGGGGCGGATGTTTGTTGCAAACGACATGTTTTGGGTGTCGCATTGGCCTGCATTGGCATCGCAGGTTAAATTTTGGGCTCCCTGCAAAATCCAGGTAGCAATCAGATTGATCTGATCCTGAGAAAGCGCCGGATTAGGAGAACGAGGCATCCGGTCTTCTACATCGTCTTCAATCAAAACCTCGTACAGGTCGCTTTCGTCCAGATTGAAAGGAGTTACATCTCCCGTTTGCATGACTTTTTGATAAGAAGTCAGAATTACCCCATTCGCTGCCGAAGCTTCATTGTGGCAACCTGAAAAAGCACAGCGCGATTGCAAAATCGGCAGAATTTGCAAGTCAAAATAAACCACACTGGGATCACAGGGTACGCCGCCGGTTCCGGTGGTATCGCCGTCGGGAATGGTGTCATTGCCGATCGGATCGTCATCATCCAGTGGGTCAAGGCCGTTGTGCTTGCAGGAAAAGCTCAGCAGGATGTTTCCTGCGAAAAAAAGCAATATCCAATAGTTGCTTAATCTCATTTCTTTCATGTTTCGTATTGACTTGCTCGTTATAACGACAAAGGTAGGTCGGCTGCTTATCCCTAAGAAAGTAAAGCTTGCTGAACGGGAAAAAAGGGACGCTGAACCGGGAAAAATGGGTCAAGTATCAACTATTTGAATAAATTATTGAAAACATGCGCGTTAAATGAATTGTATTGCTATTTTTGTTCGACGACTTTTATTGCCTCTCTGTCAAAGCAGACTCCGAACTATGAATAGCATCATTACGCAACGGTTCATTAAGTGCCATGACCGGCTCCGGGAGGAGGGGCGCGTGCGCTCCAGTCGGCAATTTGCGATGTCTTTGGACTACCTGCCACAGAGTTTAAGCGAAATATTGAAAAATCGTCGCGATGTGACCATCGAACTGTTGAGAAAAGCCATTGAAAAATATAAAATGAACCCCGTTTACGTTTTGACCGGCGACGGACCTATGTTCATGACCGAAGAAGATCACAAAACATTCCGGGTGTTGACCATTGTCACCGATTCAAAAGATGAAGAACGCATCGTACATGTGCCTGTACCTGCACAGGCCGGATACGCTGCTGAAATGGCCGGCCCTTCTTTTGTACAGGACTTGCCTTCCTTCACGCTGCCTGATTACAAATACAAGGCGGGTACACATCGTTCTTTTGACGTTGGAGGCGACAGCATGGAGCCGACGTTATTTGAAGGCGATAAAGTAATCTGTAGTTATGTTGAACCAACATTATGGGAAAACGCCGTTAAAGATAACTACGTCTATGTGATAGTCACCCGGGGAGATGTGCTCGTAAAGCGGGTCCTCAACCATTTGAAAGAAGAGAAGGCTTTGTTGCTGACTTCAGACAACGCCTTTTATGAACCTTATCGGGTATCCATGAACGATATTCGGGAAATTTGGTTTGTCCGGGCGAAAATCAGCCCTTTTCTACCGGCTCCTCAAAACCATCAAAACCGCATTCACGAAGAGATGCGCGAACTTCGGCACACGGTACAGCAGCAAATCAAGCAACTGGACCTGATGCATTCCACCATTGAAAAAATGTTTACCAATAACGGACGTACTCATGAGTAACTTCACCATAAAAGGAAAAGTCGTTTACAACAAGCTCGGCACTGGCTTTTGGGGCATCATCGACGAAGCAGGCAACCAGTGGGAACCGGTAAACCTGCCCAATCAGATCAAATATGACGGCAAACAGGTGCAGGTTGTGGCCAAAGAAACCCACGAAGACTCCATCAACATGTGGGGCCGGACGGTGAAGATTGTTTCGTTTAGCACGTTAGCGCCTTGATTGGTTACTGGTTACTGGTTATTGGTGTGGTGGGAATGATTGAAGGGACGAAATCACGATTTATTTTCATCTTTTTGCG
>JABWAJ010000535.1 GCA_013361075.1 Saprospiraceae bacterium
TTCGCCATCCCAAACTTTTTGCCCTCGCCAATCCAGGCCGGCCAGCATCAAAACAAAAACCAAAACGATCGGGAGGGTCCCGAAAAAGGACAGTATCCGATTATTTGCACAATCAGGTGTACCACAATTATGTAGATAATTGCTCATAGTAAATCTAGTTTAAAGGATATGACAAAACTTCACTCATTTGAAATGAACAAGTAAAAATAGACCAATTATCTGGCTTTTTTTAGCAGCAGTACCGGATTTTGGCTGACGCTTAGTCAGAAAAATACCTGCGTGTTCCGGATGCCCTCAAAAAGCAGAAATCGGTTCTCAATTATGGCCACACATGGCTGGTTCAAAACGCCAAACGCCCTGTCAGCCAGAGCCGCAGGGCGTTTGGTTTAAGGGCGGGTCCATTCGTCTGTGGATAAGCAGCGAATGAATGCGCTTATTCGATACTATTGCTTCACAAATGGCGTGCTTACCGTTCCTGAAGCTGTATGGAGGCGCGCAACATAAGTTCCTGCTGGCAATGCCGACAGGTTTACCGGTGCATTGGCTGCTTCAGCCGCAGACAAATGCATTACCCGGCGCCCGGTATAATCTACTATTTCAAAGCGGTCGCCCGGTTCAATCAGGCGATTCGCAATTAAGTTGAGTTCATTGCTGACCGGGTTGGGAAATACCCGCAGGTCGGCGCTGCTTTTGTTTATCTGCACCACTCTTACGGGCGAGTACGAAAAATCCCCATTGGTATCTTCCTGGCGCAGTCGGTAGTAGCTCTGACCTGTTAGTGGCCGCTCGTCGGTAAAGGCATAGTTAAGCTGCACCTGGCTCGTACCTGCTCCGGCAACTTTACCGATGCGTGCAAAATCACGCCCGTTGGCGCTGCGTTCAATATCGAAAAAGGCATTGTCCAATTCGCTTGCTGTGCTCCATTTCAATTCGACAGCCGTTCCATTGAGCGTAGCTGTAAAAGCAAGGAGTTCTATAGGCAGGGCATTGACCGCAATGGACGAGCCCAGCGCAAAAAAACTAAAGTCGCTCACGAAGCCGGAAGTAACTTCTCCGCCAACCGTTGGATCGCCAGAGGGCGCGCCGCCTTCTGTTGTCCACATGCTACCATCAAAACGCGTTACCAAAAGGGCATCTACATCGGCCATTACTGCATCCATATTTCCTACCCAAAACAAGGTAACTTCTACTGCTGACCCCATGACACCAGCTACTTTTGAAAGATCCCAATAGCCCAGGCTACTTATGGCTTCCACGATTCCGGTCTCCAGGTCCGGTCCAATATCAACGCTGGGATCTCCTAAAAAATACTCGGCACGGAAGGTATTGCTCATTGCATCATTGGAAGCCGAAATCCCGATTGGCGCAAATACCCCCCCATCTCCAACAGGGAAAATAAAAGCTTCATCACCGGTTTTTTCCATTGGGCCATCTACGAAAGAAACACTGGAGGCCCCGGAAACCGTAGCGCCGGCGTTTACCATAAGGAATTCAGTTGCCGTTGTGGCGAGCAGACCGACAGTAAAAGTAATGGTTCCATTAATCAGGACGGACTGCGTCAGGGTAACGCCATTCGGGTTGTTGATCACCAGGTCGCTGGCGGAGGTTGGCAACCCATCTCCGGTCATTTGTGCCAGCAGCAAGCCATTGTAATGGTAGATAGCGTCCGGGTCAAACGTTCTCAATCCCATAACCTGAATATTGCCTGAAGGATCAGAAAGCGTAATGCCGTCCGCAGCCGTTATGCCCAGAGAAGCACCAGCTTGCAGCGTAAAATCGCCGTCTCCCGTGATGACTGTAAACTCATCTTCCATTTGCAGAAAAGCAGGCGAAGTTACCTGGAAATTGATTTCCCCCGACAGGATTTCAGTGGCAGAAAATAGCTGGGGAGTGCCGCTGCCATTAAATTCTATGACGCCATCACCGGGGCCGGTAGCCGCATCGGTAATCAGGCCTCCGATATGGGTAAAATCCCCGGCAATCTGAAGGGTTCCGATGCCGTCTGCTCCGCCACCTCCCTGAGCCATTTGCAATTCGCCACCAGCAATGGTTACGCTGCCTCCTATCACGATGCTGCGGTCTATGTCTCCGTTGGAAAGCCTGAAAAAACCGTCTGTCAGGGTAAAATTACCTCCAATTGTCAACGGGCTGTTGGGTGCCCTAAGGCCTCCCAATAAAGGCAAAACCCCGGTACTGATGATTTCCATATTGCCTGAAACAGACATTCCTGTATTGGGCAAATTCAGGATGGCTGTTTGCAGGGGACAATTCCAGATGAAGTTGCCAAAAGCCTGGTTGAGGCCGCTTGGAATGGTGGTTATTACGCCAACCACTTCACAGGTAGCCAGATCGTTCCAACTGGTTGCAATCGAAACCGTGCCGCCGTTGCGGTTGTGCTGGTAAGTGCTGCCTGCATTAAAATTCAGGATGGTTCCTGCTCCGGTTAAGGTAAAGGCATTGCGGTTGATGACCGTGCCGTTTACTTCTACCCTGGGCGTGCCGTTCCTGTTGACAGTACCTGAATTGTCTATGGTTCCGTTAACCGTCATGTCCACAGCGTCTGCACTGTTGTAGACCCGGAAGGTAACCCCGGAATTGATGGTCACCATAGCACCGGCTTCGATCAGAACCTGGTCCACATTAACATTGGCTGTAACCGTAATCGTATCAGTATTCAGAATGGTGATGATCCCGTCTGTGTTATTCGGGGTACCCTGACCTGCAGTAGGAGTTACCCAGGTTGTTCCGTTAAACCTTTCCCAAGTTGCCAGGTTGTTCCAGTTGCCGTTGATTCCGGCTGTCCGGTAGTCATTGACCGCCGCCTGGGCCATCAGCGAACTACCCGCTAACACCAGGGCAAGTACCGGCAATGCAGCATGAAAAAAATGAAAGAGATGCCGGGAATTCCAGCTTAAACGGGAAGTTAGAACACTACGCATAGCTGTAGCGCCTTGTAGATAAGTGTTCATAGGAATAATCGGTTTTGAGTGTTTACAAGAAGGTTTTAATGCGCAAAATATCGGCGTTAAAAATACGATTATTTTCGATTTATCTATTTTTGAAGGGCTTTTTATAAACAAAGTCTTGATTTTCAGGATGCACTTTGGCTCAAACAAGCCTTTGCTGTATCCCCGGCACTCCGTTTTTAATTCCAGATCAATTGCTCCGGCATTCCCGCAATGATGGCAAAAGTATCGCCTTTGTGGGTCATGGCCTGGCGCCAGAGGTGGTCGGGGCGGGTTTTGAAGAGGTAATTGGCATCCATATCAGCAACGAGCCAGGAGCCATAAGACATTTCATCAAGCAGTTGGCCTTCTGACCATCCGGAATAGCCAACAAAAAAACGGATGTCTTCAGGCTGGATGAGTTGAGTCTGAATTAGAAATTTGAGTTTATCGAAATCGCCGCCCCAATAAACCCCGTCTACGATGCGGCGGCTTCCATCCAGAATGGCGCCTGCGTTGTGAATGTAATGGATGGTATCGGTTTGAACCGGACCGCCAAACAGAACCGTAGATTCAAATTCCGGAAACCCCTCTATCAGTTCATCAATGCGCACATCCAGAGGTTTGTTCATGATGAAACCGATGCTGCTTTCATTGGTGTGTTCGCATAACAAAATTGCTGAACGCCGGAAATTCGGATCCATCATAAACGGCTCTGCGAGTAATACTTTTCCGCTTTTTATTTCTGATCTGACCATTCTGTTTGTTCCACTTGCACGATGTGTGAAGGAAGGCCCCAAAGGTTTTTCGTCAATGGCCTCCAAAGCGCGTAAATATCTGATCAAAAAATCAGAAAATCAACTTTTCCAAACAGTTTCCGTAAGTCGGGCAAGCTACAGTACAGAAGTCGGGAATTTGCGGTCTATTTTTTTGACCAATCCCTGCAACACCTTTCCATTGCCTCCAACCTCAATGAATTCCGTAACTCCGTCCCGGATCATGTGCTGCATGGTTTGCGTCCAGCGAACGGGAGCAGTGAGTTGAGCTACGAGGTTCTCCTGAATCTTCGCAGGATCGGTTTCTGCCTGAGCGTGTACGTTCTG
>JABWAJ010000536.1 GCA_013361075.1 Saprospiraceae bacterium
TCAGGCCAAATACCCCTCATCTTCGATACAAATACCCCTGCTTAAACTTTGTTTGTTTTGATTTCTTTGCCCAGGCAATTATCTATTGCTGATTAGGTTTTTTCATACACTACTTCAAAACCAGGCTGCTGCCTTGCTGCCTGGTTTTTTAAAACCTGAACCATGAAGCACGACTACAAACTGTCGGCCTTAATTGCGATATTTCCGTTTTTATCCTTGACCATGAAGGCACAAGCACCTACCATCGCGTCTGTAACGCCGGTTTCGACAGTTGTGGAACAATACGGGAAGTTCGAAGCGCGCATTGCACTGACCGCAGCGTACACCAATCCTTATGACTACGATGACATCCGCGTTAGCGCAGCATTTACCGGCCCGGATGGCCAAACGATCACGGTAGATGGTTTTTTTATGCAGGAATTTCAACTGACCAATCCGCAAACCGGTGCTCTTGCTCCGATCGGCAGTGGTGTTTTTAAAATTCGCTTCGCGCCCGGCCAACAAGGCCTTTGGAGTTATACAGTCTCCTGTACCAACGCCCTGGGAACGGCAACGTTTACGCCGCAAACTTTTGAATCCGTGCCCCCCGTTTCCAATGAAAATAAAGGGTTTGTGCGCAGCGATCAAACCAATTACCTGCATTTCGACAATGAGGAGCAGTACATCCCGGTGGGCGAAAACATCGGGTGGGGCAGCTTTGCGAATTTTCAAACCTGGCTGTCCAAACTCGCCGATAACGGTGGCAATTTTTTCCGAAACTGGCAATGCCACTGGGGCTGGGGCCTCGAATGGCGCACCGGCAGCGGCTACCAGGGCCTGAAACGCTACCAGCAAAACAACAGCTTCTACTTGGACTGGATGTTTGATTTTTGTAATGAAAACGGCCTCTACGTCATGTATTGCCTGCAACACCACGGGCAGGTGTCTTCGCAGGTGAACCCCAACTGGAGCGAAAGCCCCTACAATGTGGCGAATGGGGGCCCCTGCGCCAATACCTGGGATTTTTTTACCAATCCGGTCGCCAAAGCCCTTGTCAAAAACCGCTACCGCTACGTGCTGGCCCGTTGGGGGTATGCCCGAAGCGTAATGGCCTGGGAACTGTTTAACGAAGTAGACTGGACCGACCAATTTGCACAACGCAGCGGCGATGTGGCCAACTGGCACATTGAAATGGCCGCCTACCTCAAAGAAATCGACCCCTACAGCCATTTGGTCACCACCAGCTATGCGCATGCTTCCAACGATGGAACGACCTGGAATGCGCCGGATATTGACTTTACTCAAACCCATCACTACGCCAATACACCGAATTTAGAACGTGCACTTGGCGCCAGTGTCCACAATTACCTGAATGATTTTGGTAAACCCACCCTCAACGGCGAATTCAGTGCGTTGGTAGACAATACCGGACTGAATACCCTGGATCCGGATGGCATTCATGTGCACAATTGCATGTGGGGATCCCTGTTTTCAGGCGCTCTGGGGACTTCCATGACCTGGTGGTGGGACAACTACATCGAACCGCGCAACCTGTACTACCATTTTGATCCGGTGAGCGCATTTGCGTCGGTTGTGCCCTTGCGGGAAAAAAACTTCAGCCCGGGTAGTGCAAGCGTTTCGGGGGTTACTGCCGATTTACAACTCACCCCCGTACTGGGCGGTTGGGGCGAATTAGCGGACACCGCTTTTGTCATTGCCAACGGCGTGGTAAGCCCGGCAGGCGCTGCGTTGAGTTCATTTTTATACGGGTCTGCCTGGAATACACAGTATCGCCGCCCGCCGGTATTTCAGGTCAATTACCCGCAAAGCGGCGATTTTAGTGTGAAAGTAGGACCCCAAATTGCTACAGCACCAAAAATTGCCATCTGGTTAGACGGTGCCCTGGTACTGGAAGCCGACGCACTGGCCAACCAGAGCTATACCATTGCTGTGCCTGCAGGAGAACACGAGATCAAAGTAGACAATACAGGAACAGACTGGGCGAGTATTTCGACCTACCACTTCAGCAACCTTGGCTCTGCAGTGGATGTCTATGTCCTGAAATCGGAAGACAACTTAGAACGCGCAGGCTGGCTGCTGAACAACCGTTACAACCACGATTATGTACTCCAAAACGGCGTTCCGGCAGCAGCAACCGACGCTGAAATTGCCGTTGCAGACATGCCCTCGGGCACCTACTCCATAAAATACTACGATTGTCTCACTGGTGCCCTGATTGGGGGCGAAACGGCCAATGCGACGGAAGGCACCCTCCGGTTCTATCCCCCTCCGGTGCTCTGGGACCTGGCATTTGTGGTAGACGACAAAGCTGTGGCCGTGGCCGAACTGGAAACGGCGCGCAAACCGCTGCCCGTGCAGGTCTACCCGAATCCGCTGCCCATTACAACCCAGGCTACTGTTGCGTTTTCCTTAGAACAAGAAGGCGATGTTGCCTTGACACTGCTGGATGTCAGCGGGCGTAGTGTACAGACTTTGTTTACCGGGCGTTTGCCGCAAGGCGCACAACAAATTCCTGTACAGCCGGAAAGTATGCTGCCTGCAGGGTTGTACTGGATCAAAGCGCAGTCGGGGGATCGGATGGGGACGCAGGCGGTTGTGATAAATTAAGCATTGATGATAGATGATTGATTAATTATGATTGATGATGTGGAATGATTACTCATTCGATGGTTACAGGATTTTAAGGCATCAATGATCAATCACCTAAACGTCAGTTCTCATTAAAGAATAATCAAAAACAGAGGTTTGTATGAATAAATTTTTGATCCTTTTTGCAGGCTTGCTTTTCTTTAGCACCGACAGTGATGCCCAGGAATTTGTGCAGGTGAACGGGAAACATTTCGTGCTCGAAGGAAAACCATACTACTATATCGGTGCGAACTATTGGTATGGCGCCATTCTGGGATCAAAAGGAGAAGGGGGAAACCGCAAACGCCTGCGCCAGGAGTTGAAAATGATGAAAGAAAAAGGCATCAACAACCTGCGTGTGCTGGTGGGCGCCGAAGGCCCCGACAACCAGCCTTACCGGGTAACACCTGCTTTGCAAACTGCACCGGGAGTGTACAATGATACCTTGCTGGACGGCCTCGACTACCTGCTGAAGGAAATGAAAAAACACGACATGACGGCTGTGTTGTTCCTGCACAACAGTTGGGAGTGGTCGGGGGGCTATGCCCAATACCTCAACTGGCATGGTCATGGCGATATTCCTTACCCACAGGTTCATTCGTGGGACAAATTTCAGGCGTTTGTGCGGAAATTCCAGCAATGCGACCCCTGCAAGGCTCAATTTGCAGGCCATGTGCGTTTCATTTTGGGGCGAACCAACCGCTATACTGGAAAAAAATACGTGGACGACCCAGCCATCATGGCCTGGGAAGTAGCCAACGAACCGCGCCCGTTTTCCAAAAGCAACCTGCCTGCTTTTGAGACCTGGATTTCGGAAACCGCTGCGCTGATCAAATCCCTCGATTCCAACCACTTAGTGACAACGGGATCGGAAGGTTCGGTAGGTTGCGAAGACAATATGGACGTATTCGAGCGCATCCACGCCGACCGGAATGTGGACTACCTGACGATGCACATCTGGCCGAAAAACTGGCAGTGGATCGACATTAGCGACATCCCCGGCACCCTGGAAAGCGCCATCAAAAAGACAAATACCTATATTGACCAACACGTTGCCGTAGCGCAACGGCTGATGAAACCTATTGTGCTGGAAGAATTCGGCTTGCCGCGCGACGGCCATTCCTTCGATCTGACCGCCCCCACCACCAGCCGCGATCAGTATTTTAAAAATGCGTTTGAACAAATTCTAGCCCACGCCAAACTCGGAGAAGTACTGGCCGGTTGCAATTTCTGGGCGTTTGGCGGCACCGCCCAACCCAACCACACCGAAGGCCCTTACTGGAAAAAAGGCGCCGACCTCACCGGAGATCCGCCACAAGAGGAGCAGGGCCTGAATTCGGTGTTCCAGAACGATACTACAGTAGAGTTGGTGCGGGCGTATGTGGAGCAGATTCGTGCGGTGGGGAAGAAGTAAGGGGA
>JABWAJ010000031.1 GCA_013361075.1 Saprospiraceae bacterium
CGCCTCGGCGTTGCCGCCGCTGTTTTGCACTTTTACCGTCACAACGTTGTTGCCGCCTTCCAGCGTCAGCGCAGCCGTTACTTCCTGACGTGCCGCATCGAAACTGAAATTGCTCACTGCGCGGCCATTAAACGTCACCGTTACTTCGCTTTTCGACGCCACGTTTTGTGTTGTCGCTTTCAAGGTTGCACTTGCTACGGTCACGGTGCTGTTGTTTGCCGGTTGCACGATGGTGACGGCCGGTTTTTCGGCAGCAGCTTTATAGCGCAGGTTCACCATAGCTTCATCTGTTCCTGCAGCGTTGCGGCCTGTGATGCGCACCACGTTGTTGCCTTCCACCAGCGTCAGTGTTGCCGTAATGTCGCCATTCAACCGGTTAAAATTGAAATCACTGACCGTGCGGCCATTCAACGTAAAGGTTACGTTTTCTTTGCCGCTCACGCGCAAGGTTTTTGCGCGCAAATCCACGCGGGGCTGGTCAAATGAAGCGCCATCGGCAGGCTGCGTAATGGTCACATCAGGCTTCAGCGGTTGTTCCGCCTCATCACCAATGCGGCGAATGCTGATCGAAGCTTCGTCGCTGCCGTCGCGGTTGGACACCCGGATGCGGACCTCATTGTTGCCGTTTTCCAGACTGACCGTACTACTGATGCGGCCATTGCCTGCATTAAAGTTAAAATTGTTCGTCTCCCGGCCATTGATATAAAAGCGCACATCGCTTTTTTGTGACACAAACTGGGTGGTGGCTTCTACTAAAGCTGTCGGCTTTGAGGTAGAACTGCTTGGTTTAGCAGGTTCGGTAACGACAATGGTAGGCGGGTTTTGGGAAACCTGGCGCCGGTAGTTAATGGTAACCCCGTCTTTCGATTGCCCTTCTGCATTGGAAGCGTTGATTTCGACGTAGTTGGCTCCTTCCTGAAGGGTAATGTCTGCCCTAAGCTGGCCGCGGCCAGTATCAAACGTAAAATTGCGAAACTGCCTGCCGTTGACGGTCATGGTCACGTTTTCCGGGCGGGTTACCCGGAGTACATCGGCTTCAATAACTGCATTGGGTTGCGTGGTTTCTTCCCCGTCGCGATCCGGACGGGTAATGACCACCAAAGGCGGCTGTTGGCGTTCGCGCTCATAAGTCACCACAGCGTCTTCCGTTGCGTTGCCATAGGTATTGCGGGCACGGATGACGATGCGGTTTTCTCCTTCCCGCAAGGTGACATCGCTGTACAATTCGCCGCTGCGCGAATCAAAGCTGAAGTTCTGGCGGGTGTTGCCATTGAATTCCAGCGTGATGTCGCTTTTGGCCGTCACTTCCTGGATGCTGGCGCGAATGGTGAACGCAGCATTGGTTGTGCGGGAACTGCGCGTTGGCGGATTCAGAATGGTGATGGAAGGTGCGCGGCCGTAAGGCGGCGGAGGCGGCACAATCCGTTCTTCGTAATAAATCACCACTTCTTTACGGGCAGTACCCACCTGGTTCGTCGCCGTGATGACCACATCGTTGCGACCCGGCCGCAGCGGAAAATCGGTAGAAAAACGCAGGTCGCGGTAATCAAAACGAGCATCGCGGCCATTGACCATGCAGGTCACATCGGCTGCGCTGTTGATGTGGCGGATCGTAGCCCGAACAACACCGTCGTTGGGATTATTGGTGGTGTAAGGGTTGGTGATGGGGGTAGTGATTTCGATGACCGGGGCTAAGGGTTTGTCGCGATCCGGCTGGATGATCCAGCGCAGCGCAAAATTGGTATAATGGTAAATATCGTTGTTGGGGTCTGCCCAGCGTTGGCCATCCAAAATATCTGTGCCTGCAAATGTGACGCGATGGCCGAGGTGTACAGAAAATCGCGGCGTTAGCTGGTAGCCGATTTCTATTCCCAGATTAGGCATCAGGCCAATTTTACCGTTGTTGCTGCTAAAGCCGTCTGCGTTTGTTTCATAAACGCCGTCGAGGATGGCGTCGCGCAGTTCCTGACGTGCAGTTGATTCGCCGACATTTTCTTTCAAGGCAGCGTACGCTTCAAAATATTCCTCCCCGTTCGCATCTGCCTGGTCAATTTTAGCCCGGTACCAATCGGCACCGATTCCGCCAAACAGCGACAGCACAAAGCCCGTGCGTTCGCGCAGGCGGTTGAATGTCAGTACGCCTTCGAGGCCCAATTCAAAAATATCCGTCCGATGGTTTTGAAAAACGAACCCACGGGGTTCCTCCAGATTGGCAGGGTAAGTTGTGTAATCCAGGCTGCGGTCGCCGTTCAGGGCCGTGTTGTTGGCAATGTCGTAGGAGCGAAACGGATCAAGCCCATACGTGCGGGCTAGGAGCAGCCGGCCGCGAAGGTCGAATGCAAAAATTGCGTTGTTGCGGTAATAGAGGTTTTTAGCGAGGGTGGCACCGAAGCCATAACCGCCGCTCGCTACGCGTACATCGCTGGTTTGATAAGCCCAACCAGCGTTCAGTCCGAAGGTATAATAACCACGGCTGAGGTTGGCACCAAAGCGCTGGTTGACGCTCATCTGGGCAATGACTGCGCTTAGCGGCAAGGCCATTGCGAGTACCGTAAAAAGTAATTTTGTGATCCGCATAGAGGGTGGATTTTTTTGATTCCTGATATGGATTAGACTTTCTTTGGATGCTAATGTAAACCCTTTTTACCTGCGTTGTCAAGCCAAACAAATTACGAATTTAACACTTTTGAAAACGAAAAAGGGCACAAAGATGGCAAAAGTCAAAGAAAGGCTGGATTTCTCTGATTTGGCCCAGCACCCCTGGCGTTTATTTGCGTTAAGCAGGGACTTTAGAAAAATATAGATTTAACGGAAGTTTAATGCGTTTTTAAGAAGGTGTTTGATGGGGAGCATTAGTTGAATCCTTTAGGTATTTTGTCCTGTGTACGGATTTTACTTTTTGTAAACCACAGTCAACACAGTGGCTAAAAGAACGCCTTCGTTAATCTTTTCCTAATCCCTGTTACCCTGCAACAGCACGGCGGTCTGAACGTTGTATCTGTGTAAAACAAATTCCGTTTGACATTCACAAAAATAGTGTCCAACTTCGCACTTGGTTTCATAACGTTCAAGACATGAAAAACATCCTCATTGCATTTGCTGTACTGCTTACTCCTGCGCTTGCGGGGGCACAGCGGGTAGGTTACACCATCATCAACGGGCAAACGCTTCCTTTTATGCTGGATGGTTGCGGCGATACGGTGATTGTAGCCACCCTCGATGATGTTTCGGTGTCGTCGCCCAGGCAGTTTGCCAACGACGACGAATACAAGAAATACCGCAAGTACCGCAAATTTGCGGCAGAGGTGTACCCTTATGCGGTAGAAGCGGTCAAGGTATTCCGCGAAATTGAGTATTATTCAGATGACATGCGCCGCCGCGAGCGCAAACGCTATATGAAAGAGCTGCAAAAAGACCTTAAAGAACGCTTTGAAGATCCGCTGAAGCAGCTTTCCAAAACGCGTGGCCTCATCCTCATTAAAATGATTGAACGGGAGTTGCAAATCCCTACCTATACCCTCATCAAAGAACTGAAAGGGGGCTTCACCGCTACTTACTGGAGCACCCTCGGGCGCTTCTACGGCTACCACCTGCGGGATGGGTATAAAGTTGGAGAAGATGCCATTATGGACATGGTACTCGACGATTTTGATGTGTCGTATCAGGTGAATAAATAATATGAGCAAGAGAAATAAGCTGCAAAAATTTGCCGAGCTGCTTACCTTTTCCAATGTGTACGAAAATTTTGACCCGAAACACCCGGAGCTGGCAGGGCGCAATGGCCAGCCTGCCGACCGGAAAGGGCAATGGGCACCGGTGCATTTTGAAAATACAAATCCCATTACCCTCGAATTGGCTTGCGGGCGCGGGGAATATTCCCTGGAGCTTGCCCGCCGCTATCCTGATCGCAACTTCATTGGTGTTGATGTAAAAGGCGCACGCATCTGGAAAGGTGCAAAAATTGCCTTATCCGAAGACCTGAACAACGTGGCCTTCCTGCGTACGCGCATCGAACAAATTGCCTTGTTTTTTGCACCGGGAGAAGTTGACGAAATCTGGATTACTTTTCCGGATCCTTTTCTCGAAAACAGCAAAGCCGGACGCCGCCTCACGGCTGCCAATTTTTTGGCCGAATACCGAAAAATCCTGAAGCCCGGCGGGTTGATCCACCTGAAAACGGATTCTCCGGAGTTGTACGCCTTCACCCTCGAAACGCTGGCAGCCGAATCCCATGTGAAGTTGCTGTACCACAACGATGATATCTATGCAAGCCCTCTGGTCCTGCCTGAATTGGAAACCAAAACCTTTTACGAACGCATCCATTTGTCGGAACAGAAGACGATCAAATACGTGCAGTTCGAGTTGTAGGTTGGCGGGGGCATCACACCTGGCGTGACGCCCCCGCCAACACATTTAGCGCACCAGCATCACATCTCCGTGGCGGACAATTTCCTGTGTTTGCCCGCATACCTGTATCCGGGCTTTGATCCGCCAAACGTAGACATCCTGCTTCAGAACTTTGTTTTTGAAAGCGCCATCCCATCGCGCATTCGGGTCGTCGCTGCGCAATAGCAGGTTGCCCCAGCGGTCAAAGACAAACAGCTCAAAAGTTTCCACGAGGGCTTCGTCGTTGATGAAAGCCATGAATTCGTCGTTGATGCCATCAGCATTCGGCGAAAAGGCATTCGGCATGTAGATCAGTGCACGATCCCCAATGGCTTCGTATTCCGCTGTTGCTGTTAAGGTAACCGATTCGCAGGCATTGGTGATGGTGACGGGGTAACTTCCGGGCTGCGTAACCGAAAGCGCGGGCGCAACCGATCCATCCTGCCACAGATAAGTCAGCGGCGTGTCATCTCCTGAAAGTACCTGCACCGCAACAAGCCCCGACTGGGTTGCATCACACGGCAATGCTGCGTTTTGTACAATCGCAGTTAGCGATTCCAAAGCCGTTAATGTCACCGTAGCTTCATCGCTACAGCCATTGACATCTGTCGCTTCGAGTACATGGCTTCCCGCTGTAAGTCCCGTAAAATCCGGCGAAAGCTGGCCTGGTCCGCCGTCAATCGAATACACATAAGGTCCGCCGCTACCACTCACATTGCTGAAGGAAATGCTGCCATTTGCGCCATTCGGGCACCCCGGCGTCAATATCTGGTCAAAACTTACTTCCGGCAAGGCCACTACCGTCACCGTCACCACCGAATCGCAGCCACTGCTTGCCGCAAAGGTGAAACTCTGCTGCACACCAGGGGACAGTGCCGTGTTGTTGTACGTCACCGTGCCGCCCGTACACGCGTTCAGTTGCACCGACGAGGTCACCGGAAGAATCTCCGATACCGTCACCGTCACCACCGAATCGCAGCCACTGCTTGCCGCAAAAGTGAAACTCTGCTGCGCACCGGGGGACAGTGCCGTGTTGTTGTACGTCACCGTGCCGCCCGTACACGCGCTCAGTTGCAACGACGAGGTCACCGGAAGAATCTCCGATACCGTCACCGTCACCACCGAATCGCAACCATTGCTTGCCGCAAAGGTGAAACTCTGCTGCGCACCGGGGGACAGGGCCGTATTGTTGTACGTCACCGTGCTGCCCGTACACGCGCTCAGTTGCAGCGATGAGGTCACCGGAAGAATCTCCGATACCGTTACCGTCACCACCGAATCGCAGCCACTGCTTGCCGCAAAGGTGAAACTCTGCTGAGCACCGGGGGACAGTGCCGTGTTGTTGTACGTCACCGTGCTGCCCGTACACGCGCTCAGTTGCAGCGACGAGGTCACCGGAAGAATCTCCGATACCGTTACCGTCACTACCGAATCGCAACCATTGCTTGCCGCAAAGGTGAAACTCTGCTGCGCACCGGGGGACAGGGCTGTATTGTTGTACGTCACCGTACTGCCCGTACACGCGCTCAGTTGCAACGATGAGGTCACCGGAGGTATTTCCAGAACAGTTACTGTTACGACAGAATCGCAACCACTCACTGCTGCAAACGTAAAATCCTGCTGCGCGCCAGGAGCTAGCGGCGTGCCATTGTAATCCACGGTACTGCCCGTGCACGCACTCAGTTGCAGCGAGGAAGTGCTTTGTGCGCACCGCAACAGCCAGTTAACCCCAACGATCACATCACAACCTGCCAACGAGGTATCCACCACGGCATCATAGTAATCGTAATTCCCCGGCAGATTGAGGGTGTCAAGATTCAGGGTATAACTGGCGGGAGCAGGTTGGTTGGCAAAAGCATAACTGCCCGTTGATGAAGAAACCGTACTTCCCAAAGGTCCGCCTGCGTTCGAAAGCTGGATCGTTACATTGCTCACGGTAGTATCGGCAGCATCGATTATACCATTGTTGTTCACATCGTAATAGACAGCGCCCTCCAGCGTACCAAAGCCATCGTATAAATCCAGTACCAGCGGATCGGAGGAGAGGGTACATCCAATCGAATTCGTCATTTCCACATAATAGCTTCCGCTTTGATCTACAATAACATTGGGCACATTTCCCCCCGGAATCGGGGCACCTTCAAAGTACCACTGGTAGCTGATTACGCCGGGTACCGGAGCAAAACAAAGCGTATCGGGGCGGCAGCGGGTGTGGCAGCCGCTGGGGATCAGGCTGATGTTTGGGCCTGCTGCGATTTCCAGGTGGTTGCTCTCCTGTTCACAGCCAAATTCATTGATGGCCGTTGCAAAATATTCTCCGCTTAGACTGGCTTCGGTGCTTGTTCCAATCACCCCGTTGTTCCATTCATAGGTATTGGCAGCCACTGGATTGACCACTGAAAATGTCGTGGGATTGCCTTCGCAAATCAGCCCTGCCTGGGAAGCACTGATCTGGAATGGTGCCGGCAAAGCATGGATGATGATGCTGAAAGTCATGACGTTGGTGCAATTGTTGGTCAGGTCTGTCACGGTCAGAAATACATCATGGACGCCTGCCGGCAACTGGTTGCCCCGGTCTTCCGAAAATTCGATTTCGGTCGTTGTTTCGCCCGTTGACCACTGGTAGCTGTATTGAGCGCCGCCAATGGTTTGCAGGAAAACATCTGTGCCTTCGCATGCTTCATAATTTTCATAAAAATAGGCGATTGGCTGCAAAAAGCGGTTGTATTCCACGGCCCGAATTGCCGATTGGGGTGCAGGAATGACGTCTACCCGTTCGGCTGGCGGTGAATACCTGCAACCATCTGCGTTGGTAATGCTGACGTCGTAAACCCCGGTTACACCTACCGTAATCGCAACCAGTGCGGTGCTGTCAGACCAGGCCCACATGGTTCCTCCCGGAGGAGCCGTCAGGGTGGTCACATCGCCTTCACAAAGCGGAGAAGGTACGGACAGACTGATGTTGCCGGTGAGCGGATTGGGTTCAATGTCCACGTTGGCCGAATAACTGTTCAGGCAGCCATAAATATTTTGGGCAAACAAGGTTACAGCGTAAGTTCCGGGAGTCTCATACAGGTGGTAACTTTCCGGCGCTTCAGAACGGTTGGCATCCCCGCTGACGGGGTCCCCGAAGTCCCATTCCACGTAAGTGGCATTGGAAGAAGTCAGGGCAACAAAAGGAATGGCTGTTTTTTCACAGGCAACGGGTGGATCGTCAAAACTCACTGTTGGTGGCGCAAAAACCTCCAGCTGCTGACTTAGCGTAGATGTGCATCCGGTGGAACTCGTAACAGTCAGGGTCACGGTATAGGTCCCGGGATTGGCGAAAATATGGGTTGGATCGGTTGCAGTGGAGGTATTGTCTGCTCCACTGGCCGGATCTCCAAAATCCCAGGACCAGGAGGCTATACTTGCTATCGGCAGGAAAGTTGACAGGTCAAAAAACTCGATGGGTGCCCCCGGGCATGCTCCGTCCCACTCAAAAGCAGCAGCCAGTTCGGCTGTATCTACTTTCAAATCCCAGCACAATTGCTGAGGGTTGGCCCCTACCTGCGTTTGGGCACGCACCCAAACCCGGTAAAAACCGGCGCGTGAATAGGTATGGCTGGGGTTGAGGATATTGGAAAAATTATTGGCTCCGCTCAATGGATCCGCAAAATGCCATTCGATGGTGCCCGGAACCAGGTTCGGAATATTGGCCACAAAATCGCTTGTATTGCACGCTGAAGTTGGATTAATGGTCATTTGAACTTCAGTGCCCGGCACACAGGCAGAGCTACTGCCGCCACCCGGACTACCGCCCCCGCCGCCGCCGCTACAAACGCCCGTGGCTGCACAGCATTCATAAAACAATACCATATTGGAAAGATACTGGCAGCCATTCACATCGGTAATGCGCACAACGTAACCGCCAAATTCGTTGGTGTCGTAAGTTGGTGCATCCGTACCCACAGGTACATTGTTGTGGAACCATTGGTAAGAATACCCGGCGGTGCTGCTTGTTGCATAAAGCGTAACCAATGGCCCGTTGGGGCAAAATCCAGGATCGCTTGGGGTAGAGACAAAAATCTGGGATTCCGGAAACCCGTCCACATAAAACGTAGTATCGCCGATACACCCATATTGATTTTCCACCGTCACCAGATAGTACCCCGGACCGACATCGGCGGTTGACGCCTGAGACAAGGTATTCCCGTTTTCATTTTCCCAAACATAGCTGTCGAATGGCGTCGTTGTTTGAACCGTTGCCGTTGTATTGGGGCAAAGTTCGGCCGGGTGTAGTACTTCCGGGCGCGGTTTGGGCCGGACTTCCACGTTGAAGGTTGCCGTTTGGTTGCAAAGCGCCAACTGCACAATTGCCGGACCAGGCCGGTGCCAAAGAATTTCGACTGTACTGGAATCGGGATTGCCGGTGATGGTTCCTGCTCCCGCAGGCGTGATCGTCCAGTCGTATTTTACTCTGGAAAAAGCAGGAGCTGCGAACAGGCTGGTTTGGTCTTCACATACATCAGGAGCGCCGGTCAGGGTAAAAGGAGCGATGGGCTGAGCCGTAAAATTGATGGGCCCGGAGGCACAACCCGGCCCGTTGTTGTTGATTTGAACCGCTGCAATTTCATAAGGGCCTGTGTTGGCCCAGAGCACGTTTAGAGGGTTGCCGTAAAAAGTGGTAGTTGTACCGCCGTTGTTCACTTCCCAGCGAACACTGTGAGCCGGGCTAACGCCTTCTGCAGTGTAGGTATAGTCAAGCCCGGGACAAATGGTTGATTCTCCGGCAATGGCGGTCAATGGTGCCGGAAGCGGGGCAAGGGTTACAGTGATGTTGTAGGCATCGCCACAATAATCGGCGAGCACATCCGGAACGACCGATAAGGTATAGGTTCCGGGTATTGATGGCCAGTTTACTACTGCTGAAGGTGTCGCGGAGGAAGACGACCACACCACGGTGCCGTCGGCAGCACGGGCCGTCCAGTTTGCTGCGAATGCTGTATTTGTTTGCAAATTGGTGGTCGTATAGGTAGCCGCTTCTCCCGGGCAAACTTCAATTGGCCCGCTTGCAATGAATTCCGGACGGATGTTTACCACCAGTGAATCGCTGCCGCCACAACCGAGGTAACAATTGTCGTATTCCACCGTGATGAGCTGCGGCTGGTTGGGCAGGAAGCCTCCAAACCACTCTACCGTAATTTCGTGGGTACCCGCACCCGCCACAATGGTTCCAAAATTGGAGACGGTCCAGTTAAAGGTAGTCCCTTCGTATTCCGGAAGGGAATAAATGCTGGTTTCGCCTTTGCAAACGCGATCGGGGCCTGAAATTTCTGCATTGTCAGAAAGCACAGGAATCGTCGCAATTGTTGGCTCCTGGCATACATTGGGATTGCTGCAATTGCTCACTTCGAGTTCAATGGTGCCTACCGGCCCGGTTGGCCAGTTGATGGTAATGAAATTGTCACCGGCCCCGCCGCCGCCGAGGATGTTTCCATTGGCACTCACATTCCAGAGAAAACTGCTGCAGGTTGCATCTGACGTATAGGTTACAGTTTCGCCTTCACAGACCGTACCGATGCAATCCAACCCGGGGTTTTCGGCATCCAGCACTTCAATGAATAAAGAAGTGGTGTCGCTGCAAAGACAGGCATTGTAGGCGAACAAGGTAACTTCATAAACACCGGGGGTGCTGAACGTGTAAGCGATATTGGTCGTTTCAGCTGTGGCATCGCCCAGTTTCCAGAGGTAGCTGGTGGCATTCTGGCTGGTGTTCTGAAACTGTACTTCCTGGCCTTTGCAAACCCGAAGGGTATCCCCGGATGCGGGCGGAAGGGTTTCAAATGAGGCAACGGGATCAGGCAATATCTCTACACAAAGGGAAGCTTCTCCAGGGCAGACGCTATCCTGGGCAAATACACTGATACTACCGTTCCCCGGTGCTCCCCACGTCACCGTAATGCGTTGCAAACTGGGGTCAATCACATAACTTTCCGCGCCGAAAACCGACCAGGAGACAAAATTACTGGCCCCGCCGGGAGTGCCGGTTAAAAAATAACTGACCGTACTGCCGGTGCAAACGGTTTCACAATCATTAGGGTCGGCCTGCTGGTTGTTTGCAGCCGGGCAGACTTCTTCAACATCAGAAAATATTTGATAATTGACAAACGGAAAGACGATTAATTCCTGTGCATCGAGCAGAATAGCCTGCTGCCCGCCTACCCCAAAACCGTATAGTTCAAGAAAATACCAGCCTGAAAATTCCGGGCAAAAGGTGAAGGTATTCCCCGTACCGCTTTGAATGGAGCCGTTTGCAAGCAACAAGTTCCAGGTCAGTGGTATATTTGGGTTGCTGATCCCTTCTGCAAAGTAAGTAACACATTGCCCCAGGCATATTTCCGAAGGGCCAATTATCTGAATCTGGGTAGTTTGTGCAGAAACTGGATTGGGCAAAACCCAGCAGGCGAGCGACAGGATAATTGCCGACAAAACCATTCTGGGTTTTTGTATCAGGCGGAAATGACTGGCCTTGTTCAATGGCCGAATTGCCTTTTTAAAAAACCGATTTGGGAGTACTGCTGTGTCCATGTGAAACTGTTTTTGAGAATTTAACGAATGCAAAAGAAGGCATTCGCGGTGCGCTGCCCAAGTTACGAAATTGAAATTTGTATCTTGTGTGAAAATGACTTTAGGAAAGGCCTTTGTGACGAAGATACAAGAAGGGGCTTAAGCGCTGCCTGCTGCTACCCGGGATGAAAAAAAATATCGAAGATAATTTGTTAGATTGCCTTTTCGCAACAAGTTTAATTTTACAACTGCTTAATTTTCAGTCGCCATGAGCGTATCCAATGCCTTGATTCAGAAAATCGAAACCTTAACAGAAGCCAATTACGACGAGCTATTTGAGTTGCACAAGCACTACCATGCCAATCCTGAATTGACCTTGCTGGAATTCAATACCTCAGTCAGGCAAGCTGAAGAATACCGCAAAGCCGGTTGCGATGAGGTTGCATTTCTTGCAGGAACGGGCGTAGCGGCCCTCATCAAAAACGGTCCTGGTCCTACCATTTTGTACCGAAATGACCACGATGCCCTGCCTATTCAGGAAGAAAATGAGGTCTCCTACCGCAGCACTGTACCCGGGGTAGGTCATCTTTGCGGCCATAGTACGGTACCGGCTATTTCGGTGGGCGTGGCCCGCAACCTGGTTGCTTTAAAAGAGCACTGGTCGGGCACGGCATTGATTGTCAGCCAATTGGGAGAAGAAAGTGGTGACGGTGCCCGAAAAATGCTTCGCGACGGTTTATATGAAAAATTTCCGCGCCCCGATATGGCTTTAGCCTGGCATTGCAGCCCTACCCTGCCCGGAGGTACAGTGGGCATTCGGAAAGGGCCGGCTATGGCCTGTGCCGCGCACTTAGATATTTTGATCCGTGGCATAGGCGGTCATGGTGGTTATCCCAGCCAGACCAAAGACCCGGTGGTACTGGCGGCCTCCATTGTGATGCGTTTACAAACCATTGTTAGCCGGGAAGTGAACCCGCTCGAACCTGCCGTTGTCACCGTAGGGTCTTTCGTCACCAATTCCCAGAAAGGTACGGTCATCCCCAGCGAGGTCATGCTCAAGTTAACGGTCCGTTGCTTTTCTCACGATATTTACCTGCAAATCCTCGCTGCGATTGAGCGCATCTGCCGGGGCGAAGCCATCGCTGCAGGCCTTCCGGAAGCGTTGTTCCCTCAGGTGATGCCCTTCTCTTTTTTTACAGAATCGGTGTACAACGACCCGGCACTGACCACCCGTTTGGAGTCGGTTTTTGTAGATTATTTGGGTAAAGAAAAAGTCAGGGAAGAGCCGGCTTATACCTTTGCGGAAGATTTTGCGCATTATGCTGACGGTGGGCAAATTCCCATCTCTTTCCTCTGGCTCGGCTCCGTGGATCCCGCTAAATTTGATGCAGATGGCACACCGAAGGAAGCCTTGCCTTCCCTGCATTCGCCTCGGTTTTTGACGCATCCCCCCACGACGATCCGAACGGGGGTGAATGCGATGACGGTGGCGATGACAGAACTCATGAAGACAGCGGTTTAATTCATCTTTATCCGGCAAAATCATGAACTTTACCCCTTCTTAAGGCGTTCAATTTTCTTCCACCATCACAAATACGGCTACAGTGAGTTTCAAACTGGTATCTCCCTTTAAACCAACCGGCGACCAGCCGGAGGCGATAAACAAATTGGTCAAAGGCATAGAAGCAGGTGAGCAGGCACAGGTATTGTTGGGCGTCACCGGTTCGGGTAAAACATTCACCATGGCCAATGTCATTGCTCAACTGAACAAGCCTACCTTAGTGCTGACCCACAACAAAACCCTGACGGCACAGCTTTATGGCGAGTTTTGTGAATTTTTCCCCGACAACGCCATTGAATATTTCGTTTCTTATTACGATTACTACCAGCCGGAAGCCTATCTTTTCGTAACAGATACTTACATTGAAAAAGACCTGCAAATCAACGAAGAAGTGGACAAACTGCGCCTCCGGGCCACGTCTTCCCTGTTGTCGGGCCGCCGCGACATCATCATTGTAGCGTCGGTGTCCTGCATTTACGGTATGGGCAACCCAGAGGATTACAAAACGGGCATCATCCGCATCCAAAAAGGAATGAAAACTTCGCGGAACGGTTTTTTACACGGCCTGGTGAATATCCTGTATTCCCGTACAGAAACGGATTTCAAACGCGCCACTTTCCGGGTGCGCGGCGATACTGTGGACATCAACCTGCCTTATGTAGACTACGGCTACCGGGTCACGTTTTTCGGCGATGAAATTGAAAGCATCGAACGCATCGAAATTGAATCGGGCAAGCGCATAGAATCAATGGATACTGCGGCTATCTTTCCGGCCAACCTATATGTGGCGCCCAAGGAACGCATGCACCAGATCATTCGCGAAATTGAGGACGAACTCAGCGGTCAGGAGAAATACTTCGAACGGGAAGGAAAATATTTGGAAGCACGGCGCATTCGCGAGCGCACCGCATTTGATCTGGAAATGATCAAAGAACTGGGCTATTGCAGCGGCGTGGAAAACTATTCGCGCTTTTTTGACGGACGCAGGGCCGGAACACGTCCCTTCTGCCTGCTTGATTACTTCCCGGATGACTACCTGATGGTGATTGACGAAAGTCACGTGACCATTCCACAGGTACGGGGCATGTATGGAGGCGACCGGGCGCGAAAATTGAACTTAGTTAATTTTGGTTTTCGGCTGCCATCTGCCATGGACAACCGCCCGCTGAGTTTCACAGAATTTGAAAGCATGACCAACCAGATCATTTTTGTGAGCGCAACCCCTGCTGATTATGAACTGGAACAAACCGGCGGGGTGTTTGTGGAGCAGCTGATTCGCCCTACCGGCCTGCTCGACCCCCCCATTGAAGTGCGCCCCAGCCTCAACCAGATTGATGACCTGCTGGACGAGGTACAACAGCGGGTGTTGCGGAACGAGCGGGTGCTGGTCACTACCCTGACAAAGCGCATGGCAGAAGAACTGGCCAAATATTTCGCCAAACTGAACGTAAAAGTGCGCTACATCCATTCCGAAGTGGAGACAATGGAACGCGTGGAAATCCTGCGCGACCTTCGCCTTGGCGAATTCGATGTGCTAATCGGAGTAAACCTGCTGCGGGAAGGTCTGGACTTACCGGAAGTTTCTTTGGTGGCCGTTTTGGATGCCGATAAAGAGGGGTTCCTGCGCAACGCCCGATCCCTTACCCAAACAGCAGGTCGCGCTGCCCGAAACGTCAACGGCTTAGTCATTTTTTATGCAGACAACATAACGGAATCCATGCAGCGCACCATTGACGAAACCAACCGCCGGCGCGCCATCCAGATTGCTTATAATGAAGAAAACGGGATAACGCCGCGCACGGTAGGCAAAACGAGGGAAGAAATTCTGAACCAGCGCTCCATTCTGGACATCCGGGGCAAAAACCACCAGATTTACATCGAACCCGAACATCCAAGCTTAGCTGCCGACCCAATTCTCGCCTACCTCAACCGCGACCAACTGGAAAAAATGATGGCCGACACGGAGAAAAAAATGAAGCAGGCCGCCAAAGACCTGGATTTTATTACCGCAGCGCAGTTTCGGGACGAGTTGTTTGCCCTGAAGGAAAGGGTGAAGACGGTGGGATAGGGTATTGGGTCGCGGAGCCATCGCACGAGCGGGTGTTACTTCCTCACGTAACTATGCGTAAAGCAATCGGCGCACAGGTCGTACAACTCCAGCCGGGTTGCTTTAATCAGGATGGCCTGCACGCCTCCCTGTTCAAATTTGATGTAGGTATTTGTTCCAAAAGAGGTGTCGGGCCTAATTTCAAGCTCATAGGCAGATTGAAAGACCAATGAATCATTGACGTATGATTCAAAGGTAAAATCATTGATTTTCAACTTTTTGGTAACGCCTTCGCTTGCCGGAGTTTCTGTCCAGCCACCAAAGCCGCCAACTGATTTTTCCCAAATCCATTCGCCACAAATAGCGCCATTTTGCTCGCATTCGTCCTTGTGACAAGATTCGATCAGGAGTGTCATGCAGCCGCAAAAAAGCAAAATCCATTTGTTTTTCATACCCAATTGATGGTTTAAGAGAATGGTTGTTAACCTGTGTGTTAAGACGGTAGCGGGCTGGCTTAAGTTGGGTTTTGTGCACAAGTCGTCGTTGGGAAGAGGGAGTCTCTTTTAAAAAGACTTTCAAATTTCAAGAACCGCAGCAGGTGAGAACAACCAGTTTTCTTTTTTCAACAAATATCCCAATTGATTGGTAACCAAACTTGTATTCCCGATTTTAAAAGCCGGAACATTGCTGTGGTGGTGCCCGTATATCCAATAAGTAACCTGACTTTCTTCAATAAAATCGTATAGTTCAGTCGCAAAACCGCAGTTGATGGGGCTGTTGCGGTACTCCTCCGGGTAGTGCATAAAGGTGGGCACATGATGGGTAATGACAATACGGTGGCGGTCGGATGGTATTGAGAGCGCGGTACGGACAAAATCAAGCCCGGATTGGTGCAGGGCGTTAAAATCAGTAGCAGTAAACGGCAGCCCGTTGTTTTTTATCAACGCAAAATCACTCATGTTTTGCTGCACGATCCATTCGCGTTGAGGCGGGATATGGCTCCATAAGGTACTCAAAATCAGCTCCGCCTCTTTGTAAACAACAACCTGGTTGTTGACGAGAAATACATTTTCCCTTATTTTTTTGAACAAGGGCATTTGAACGCCCGCCAAATCCCAATAGTAATATTCGTGGTTGCCCGGGATCCAATACACCGCTTCGAAATGGTCAGAGAGGAAGTCAAAAAAATCATTCTGCTCTTCAATCTGTTTAAACAAAGTAATATCGCCGGCAAGCAACAGGATTTCGCCGCTTGGCTGGATGGGATGGTGTTCGAGGAATTTTTTGTTTTCCTTAAACTCTAAATGCAAGTCTGAGCAGTATTGGATTTTCATCGTTCGATTTCCTCCAATGAAAAATAAACCTTTTTCCCTTTTTCCCGGCCAATACGCACCATTTCATCTGCCCCCTGCGAAGGCCCGCCAATGCGCAGTACAGCATCTACTTTATCCAGAAGCCGGACGGCCACCGGGTGGAATATTTCATTAAACACCTCGTCGCCAATGGCTTTTGAGCCGGCTGTTTCGATCAGCGGCAAGGCGAACCATTCGCCCATGACAGGTAAGTGCCCCATGCGGTACAGGGTAAGAGAAACCTCACTCATGTGCTCCACATTGGCTGCGATGAGTTCAGGCTGGTCGTTGGTGCCGGAGCGGTAGGGGCCGGCAACTAAAATTAGTTCGGGTTTGGCCATGGTGCTTTTTTGGACGGTGGACGGTGGACGGTAAACGGGCGCATCATCTCTACTTAATTTTCAATCATATAGCATCAATTCACCCCACATTGGGAGCTTTATACATGCTGAATTTTGCCAGTCCCATCCGCTGCAAAAAATGCCTGCCGGAAACCCGTAACACACCAAGGCCATAGCGAATGCTGCGTGGCAGGTTGATGGAAGACGCTTCTTCAAAATATTTAGTCGGACAAGTCACTTCAGCGATGGCGAAGCCTGCATAAATGATTTGGGAAAGCATTTCATTGTCGAAGACAAAATCGTCGGAATTCTGGTTAAAATTGATGCCTTGCAATACTTCCCGGCTGAATGCCCGGTAACCGGTGTGGTATTCGGAAAGCTTGTAATTGACCAGCAGGTTTTGGGTCAGGGTAAGAAAGCGGTTGGCGATGTATTTGTAGAGCGGCATGCCCCCTTTGAGTGCCCCCTTGCCCAAGATGCGCGACCCAAGCACAACGGGATAAAGCTCATCTCCGATGATGTTCACCATAGCCGGGATGAGTTTGGGCGTGTACTGGTAATCGGGGTGCAACATGATGACGATATCCCCGCCCAGTTCCAGCGCTTTATTGTACAGCGACTTTTGATTGCCGCCATAACCCTTGTTTTTTTCGTGCGCAATAATGTGCTTGATCCCGATCTGTTTCGCCACCGAAATGGTTTCATCGCGACTGGCGTCATCGCACAGGACAACTTCATCCACCAAATCGAGTGGAATTTCCCGGTATGTCTGCTCCAGAGTCAGGGCTGCATTATAAGCAGGCAATACCACAATTACTTTTTTGCCTTTGTACATGAAGTGCTTTTTTTCAAGAAGGCGCAAAGATAGCATCATTGTGGTAAAAAAATCATACCTCCTGCTCGGCCCTTTCTTCCTGGTGTTGCCACAGTTCCTGAAAAACAGGGCTGTGCTGTCGCAAATGGTCAAAACTACCTTCGTCTGCGATGTGGCCGTTTTCCATCACGTAGACATAGTCAAAGCGGGACAACAAGTGCAACCGGTGCAGGGACGACACAATGACTTTATCGGAAAATGCTTCAAACAGCTTTTCGTAAATTTTTGCCTCTGTTTTGGGGTCAACGCTGCTTGTTGGTTCATCCAGCAGGATAATATGACTGTCTTTGGCTGCAAAAATACCCCTGGCAAGGGCTAAACGCTGTTTTTGGCCCCCCGATAAATTGACGCCTTTTTCCTGAATACTGGAAGCTAAACCTTTCGGCAATTGGGCCACTACTTCCGAAAAATGGGCAATATCGCAGATTGTTGCCATCTCCGCGGTTTCACAGGGCAGGCCAAGGGAGATATTGTATTCAATGGTATTTTCAAAAATTTCGGGTTCCTGAGGAAACAGGGTTACATGGTCGGCCAGAATGCTCAGGCCCTGTCCGTTTTTGCTGAAAGGCTGCCCGTCTACCGTCACTGACACCCCGGGCTCGCCTGCATACAATCCCCTCAACAATGCCAGCAGGGTGCTTTTGCCGCTCCCGCTTTCGCCAATAAAGGCGATGCGTTCTCCCCTCCGCAGTCGGATGGCAATTTGGCGCAAGCCCTGTACCGCTTTCCCGTTAAGGGTTTCCTGGTGTGAAAAATTCAGCCCGGAAATTTGGAGTTCTTTCCAGGTTTCGGGCAGTGCATCGGTTTGCTCCGACAGGTGCAACCCATCGTAAGTTTCAGTGATGTTCTGAGCTGTTTTTACATCTGTATCATAGCTCACAATTTGATTGTATTGCCAGGCGATGTCGTGAAAAACGCTGGTAAACCGCTCCACGTAGGTCATCAGGATGACCAATCCGCCAATCAGGAAAGTTTCGCCCGGCACCCAGTTTTGATAAACATAGCCCAGCAAAATGACGCCGTACATGAGGGCCACGAACATGTCTACAGTAAACCATTTCCATTCGTTGACCAATACTTTTCGCCGGAAAGGCGGAAAAATATCGGCTACTCTGCCCATCAGGCCGCTTTCCATGCGCTTTTCCAAACGAAGAGTAATGACGGTAATGATGTTGGACAAGCTGTCGAACAAAGTTGAAGAAACCACGTGCTGCTTTTCGTTGACTTCCTTTTGCGCAGCGATAAAAGGTTTGTCAAACTTAAAAATGATGAAAACGATCAGGATGCCAATCAGTACGGCCACCGACCCGAACAGGGGCGAAAAATAGATCATGGCCGCGAAGGAAAAAATGAATTTGGCCAATGCATGAATGTACATGAACCCGGTATCGAAAAAGTCCTTCAGCGCTTCATACGCCATGCGGATGCGGTTGATGGTGGCTCCGCTGTGGTGGTCCTGGTGCCAGCGAACCGGCAGGTGCAATGCTTTGTGGTAAAGCTCCTGCAAAAAATTGCGGCTGAGGTGGAAAGCGAGTTTGCGCTCCATGACGCGCGCCGTGCCGTGAAAAAGCCACTCGCCTAAATGAATGGCTAAATAAGCCAGTACGTATTTCCAGGTAGAAGACAACACGGCAATGCCCTGTTTTTGCAATTCGTTGATGTATAAGCCCCAGATAATCGGCTTCAAAGCCGTGATGAGGTTGCTGACGACAAACATGGAATACACCAGCAGGTAGCGCTTTCGCTCGCCGCGAGCGTATATCCAGGCTGTTCGCAGCAAAGAGAAATAGGGATTGCTGAGCAAAGAGGGTTTTGAAGCTTGCATGGGAAGCCGGGTTTTAGCGGTAGTGCGTTTGGAAAGCAATACAACGGCAATAATCTGGATTCAGTTCCATGATTTTTTTATATTTTTTTGACTTAAGTGACGTAGATCACTGACCGGAATTTCCAATCCCTGCAACTTTGTATCGGCTTAGGATTATTCTGTTAACCAATAAAATCAACTCCTTTCATGCACATAGAACAAATCTATACCGGTTGTCTGGCACACGGTGCCTATTATATCGAAAGTAATGGCGAAGCAGCTATCGTTGACCCGCTCCGCGAAGTACAACCTTACCTTGACCGGGCGACTAAAAACGGTGCCAATATCAAATACGTGCTGGAAACCCATTTCCACGCCGACTTCGTATCTGGCCACCTCGATTTAGCTAAAAAAACCGGCGCGGCGATTGTATATGGCCCTACCGCGGAGCCTGGTTTTGAAGCCCACGTTGCCAAAGATGGCGAGTTGCTGAAAGTCGGCGACTTAACGATTCAGGTATTGCACACGCCCGGGCACACCATGGAAAGCAGTTGCTTCCTGTTGAAAGACGAATCCAGCAAAGACGTGGCTGTTTTCACCGGCGATACCCTGTTCATTGGCGATGTCGGGCGCCCGGACTTAGCCCAGAAGGCAGGTGTACTTACGATGGAAGACCTGGCCGGTCACCTGTATGACAGCCTGCGCAATAAAATCATGCCCCTGGCCGATGAAGTAGTGGTTTACCCCGGACACGGCGCAGGTTCTGCCTGCGGCAAAAACATGTCGAAGGAAACAACCTCAACCATTGGTGCGCAAAAAGCATCCAATTATGCCCTGCGCGCCAATATGACTAAACCGGAATTCATCCGGGAAGT
>JABWAJ010000537.1 GCA_013361075.1 Saprospiraceae bacterium
TACACCATCATAAACCGCCACTGTTTCTTTTGAAGCTTCAATATCCTCAGCCCAAAGATCGTACTGGTAGATATAGCGGTAGGAGGAGACGTATAGAAACCGGGAATTGGGTGAAATGGCTACGCCACCGGAAAAGGCCGTATCATTATAGTTAATTTGAGCAATATCAAATAATAATCCGGTGCATCGGTCAAAATTATAAATGCTTACAAACTGCCCCTCTGCAAAATTGTAAGTGGTAAAATGTACATACTTGCTACCATCCGGTGAAAAAACAGCCTGTCCTAATCCTGAAGGAGTGGCCTGTCCAACAGCCTGATTACTTCCTATAGATACACCTGAAGGAGAGGCCATTAAGGAGTAATAGCGATTGCTGAAATATTCTTGTTGCAAGAGCCACCAGTCCCGGCCATTGGCATGGCGTACGGCTGTGATTTTTCCAAAATCAAGGGTGTCTTCAATTAAAATAGAATTTTTTATCAGCGTGGAATCCTGTACTTCTTCAGGGTTATTTTTTATCAAGCTATAGTATTTTTTTTTTACCCGCAAGTAATTACTAGGACCTCCATCAGGTATGATCGTTTGTTCGGAATGAAAAAGCATAAAAAATTGGGAATTACCTGGGTCAGGTAAAATTAAAGCACCTTGCGGTAAATTATACCCCCTGCTTGCCCATTCCTGTGTATAAGGATCAGGATTTAAACCTCCTCCATTTGTAATTTGTTGCCCCTGGGGAATGGTAGGCGCATGTATGGAGATACCATTAGTATAAAATAGGAGATTGCCAATGGAATCACATATTGACGCATTGGTAACATCGAAATCCAGATTGCGAAATTCATAGTTCAGTAAAGGAGGGGAATAGTTGAAATCTATACGAGTTCCTCCAAATGATGGATCACTAAAATTACTATCGTATCCTAACAACCAGACATAATCTCTTTTTTCTTTCACAAAGGCGGTTTGAGAAAATGTCTCGGAGAGGTTTAAAGCCGTTATCAACAACAATAGTAAATAATGTCTTTTTTTCATGTCGAGGCTTTATAAAAAATGCCCCGGAAAACTTAAGCCTTCCAGGGCACCGAGTTAATGAATGATAATGATGCGGGTGTTGTACAACAACTCGCCATTACCGGATACAATATGCAGGTAATACAGTCCAGCTTTCAGTTTGGAGGCGGAAATTTCCTTGCTGCGGGTGTCTGCAAGCAAAGATGTTGTTACGACCCGGCGTCCCAAAATATCTGTTAGCAACAGCATTCCATCTTGCTCCAATTCATACGCAATTGTAAAGCGCCCCTGGTTTGGATTGGGAAAAACCCGGAAGTTGGCCTGCTTATTCGGCAACTGCGCCCATGCCTGTTGGGGAGGACTTTGCAGGGGAGCTACGGACTGGCAATTGATGGTATCAAAATCCACCCTTGCAATCAGGGCATAGAGGCTGCGCGCCCGGTAAACGGCTGGGCCGCCTGTTTCCGGGCATTGCGTAGCAATCGCATAAAGGGTATCTGTCTGTAAAGTATCTAAGGCAAGGCTATCCTGTTTCAATGTGGCAAGGTAAATTTCATTCACCACTTTTTCATTGACAACATAAATTGCCGTATCCGCAATCGCCGTGTTTTCAGTGACTAAGGTATCAATGGCCGCTATCCGCGCATCAAAAATCTCCTCAGCCAAAGCTTCCGATAAACTCAGGAGTGAGTCGCACTGCGCCAGCAATTGTTGCGGCAGCCCGGGTGTTGCCGACAGCGGGGCATGAACGGCCATGCTATCGGCAAGGGCAAGGGCTTCCATTAAAGCCTCAGTCTGTGCTATATACTGTTGCAGGGTGTCTTGTTGCTCTGGCAACAACTGGAACAAGGTGTCTATGTCTTTTTGAAGGGCGTGAAGCCTTCCCAAAGCGCCGGTGCCTTTCCCCGTGTAGTAGGAAGCCATTATGGTAGAAGTGTCCCGAATACCCGGCGAGCGTTCGAGCATTTCGTACAATTGCCATTGTGCCGCCCAGTGCAGCCCGCCTGGCCATGCTCCGGCAAATTCATCCCCTGCCAATTGTTCTTCCCGGCTTTTCACTTCGTCTTTGTCCGGAACAAAACCCAATACCGGGCATTCGACAGTAGGGTTACAGGTTGAAAATGGACTATTTCCCGTGGGTACGAACCAATCAGAAGGGTCTGCTCCGGTTAATGATATAGAAGGCGGATAATAGGGAGCAGAAGTTGTATGAATTTCAAATCGCTGTGGATTAAAATAGAAAAAATCCCCACTTCCCTCATGCACCGCTGCAGCAACTCCATAAGTTCCGGTATTCCAACGATTCCCTCTGTGGCTTTGCACGGGCATCATGGCAATATTTTCCTTATAGAGCAAGCCCTTACTCAAAGGAGGGACAAATTCTGTAGTCCGTAAGTTAACAGAACCGGAAGCGCCATCAAAAGCTGCGCCTATGCTCAGGTTTTCGACCGTATTGCAGGAGTAGAGTGTAGCGGAGGTTGTGTTGGAGACCAATCCATTTCCTTTCCCTGCGCCGAGGATGTCGTTGCAGGACACTCTGGAGAGCGCACTCTTTTCCATCACAATGCCCATCGCATCATTGATTGTCGCGCTTTCTAAGAAAATATCATTATCGCGCAAGGTATAGCCTGTGGTCGTGTTGAGGAAAATGCCTTTGTCTTTGCGGTACAGGTAAATCGGATTTTGCTCAATGATCGCATTGAGTTGCTGTGAGCCGCTTTCCTGAACAAAAATGCCGACACCCGCTGCATTGGTCGGGCTGTTTTCGTTTACGTACAGGTGGTTTTCCCAGACAATGATGTTATTGGCCGGGTCGTTTTGCAACAGGCTAATGCCAACGCCGTAGCAGGCAATTCGGTTGTGGTCAATATTCAGGTTAGCGTTTTTACAATATTGTGCCTGAATGCCCGTGTGAACGTCTGCCATCCGGTTAAAGCGGGCCTTGACATTGCATTTCTCCGCCCAAATGGCGGTGTAGCAATTATCGAAAGTTAGTGCAGCGTTTGCGCCATACCCAAGTCCTCGCTGATCCAAAGGTGTAATACCTGTTCCCTGATGATGAATGCCATAGCCGGTGATGTCGTAAGGCTCGTCTGTTGCCTTTTCGATGTTACGAAAGATGGAATTCTCCACCGTTAGCGCACCACGCACATTGATGATGCCATTGCGCAGGTTTTGGAAGGTATTTACGGGCGTTCCTGCTACGCCGATGTGCAAAGTACCGCCTCTGTTCTGAATTCCTGCGTATGAATAATCTCCAATATCAGGTGCTGAAGAAAAAGAAGGTTTAAGAACATCGGTACAATCGAACGTATTGCCATAAAACCCGGATAGTGAAACCCCGGCTAAATATAAACCGATGTAATTCCGGTTAAACGTAGTTTTCCTAATATCAAGTTGCACCTGGGGCAAAGCGGCGATCGCTAATTTTGCATCTTCAATTTCGGTTTCGTTGTGGCTGATCAGACTGGGCGAATTATTGATGTGCGGTTGTGAGACGAATATGCCCCGCCAGAGAAAATCACACCCCTGAAGATGCGCGCCATCGAGCGGGTGGAGAACGCCGGCATCGTGTTCCTCGACGAGATCGACAAGATCGCCGGCGCGGCCAGCGGCGGGCGGCAGGGTCCCGACGTGTCCCGGGAAGGGGTGCAGCGCGACCTGCTGCCGATCGTCGAGGGCTCGACCGTGCAGACCAAGCACGGGCCGGTGCGCACCGACCACGTGCTGTTCATCGCGGCCGGCGCCTTCCACGTGGCCAAGCCCTCGGACCTGCTGCCGGAGCTCCAGGGCCGCTTCCCGATCCGGGTCGAGCTGGCGACGCTCGGCCAGGACGACTTCGTGCGCATCCTGACCGAGCCCGACAACGCCCTGGTGCGCCAGTACGTGGCGCTGCTCGCCACCGAGGGGGTCGAGCTCGCGTTCCGCGACGACGGCGTGCGCGCGATCGCCGAGATC
>JABWAJ010000538.1 GCA_013361075.1 Saprospiraceae bacterium
TAAAACCGTTAGAGAAAAAGGACATGAAAGATGTCAAAGGTGGCAAAGATGCTTCCAAAAAGAACCGTTGGAACAATGGTTGTGGAGGCATTGTTCCGCAATAAACAGGTCCGTTCTGCCACATTGATCATCTGCTGCTCTATTCCCTTCCAGACTTTCATTTTATAGTTCCCAGACATTAAAAAATCCCCGGCTTATGCTTTTGCAAACGGCAGTGTGCTTAGTTTGAAAGCCATTTTTTTAGCCATACCTAACCTCCGAAGTGTTGCCATCCCTGGGCCTGGATATGGTGTATCTTGCCGCCTTTGCTGTGTAGTTTAATACCATCTCCGGCCGGGACAATTTCGCCCATGATGTAGATATCCGGCAGGTATTTAACTTTTTCGATATCGGCTGGGTCAATGGTGAAGAGGAGTTCGTAGTCTTCGCCCCCGTTAAGGGCACAGGTAACCGGGTCGAGGTTGAATTGAACGGCGGTGAGCTGCGTTTCGGGATGGATGGGGATACCACTTTCTTCTACATAGGCCCCCACACCCGATTGCTTGCAGAGGTGAAACAACTCCGAGGCGACTCCGTCTGATACATCAATCATCGAAGTAGGCAAAAGCTGGTTTTGAGCAAACAATTCGATCATATCCTTGCGCGCTTCGGGCTTGAGTTGCCGGCCAATCAGGTGGCGCTTGTCTTCCAGATCGGGCTGTATGCCCGGATTAGAAAGAAAAATCTGTTTTTCCCGCTCCAGAATTTGCAGGCCCAGGTAGGCTGCACCTACATCGCCGGTAATGCAGATCAAATCGCCCACGCGGGCTGTATTCCGATAGGTTAATTTTCCCTTTTCGGCTTGTCCGATGGCTGTAATGCTGATGCAAAGGCCTTTGAGTGAAGATGTCGTATCGCCGCCCACCAAATCCACCCCATACCGCTCGCAGGCTGCGTGGATGCCTGCGTACAGTTCGTCCAGGGCTTCTACCGAAAAGCGGTTCGACAAAGCAATAGATACAGTAATTTGTTTGGGTGTTGCGTTCATGGCGTAAATATCCGACAGGTTAACTGCAACGGATTTGTAGCCCAGGTGCTTCAGGGGCATGTAGTGCATGTCGAAATGAATGCCTTCCATCAGCATGTCCGTAGAAACCACAGTGAGCAGGTCGCGGTTGTCAATAACCGCAGCATCGTCGCCTACTCCCCGGATGGAAGATGCATTTTTCAGGGAAAAATTTTTGGTCAAGTGGTCAATCAGACCGAATTCGCCGAGTTCATTAACGTCGGTGCGTTTGATATTTTCTGGCATTTCTTGTGTATGTGATTATTTTTACGCCCGAAGAAACAATAAAAATTTTCACATAGTGCACATGGCCTGGTGGCTTTCTCCTGTGCGCTATGTGAAAATTTCTACGGTGCCCTATGTGGTAAAAAAGCAAACTCTATTTCAAAAACTGCTCCGTTCCGGAATAGTCTTCGCCATTTTTTTTCGCAATCTCAATAGCCTCCAGTGCTGCTTTTTTTGCTTTTTTCTTGTCGCCAAGTTTATAGTACAATGCAGCCAGTGTATCGCTGTTGAAATACTGTGCGTCCAGTTTTATAGAAGCTTTCGACCAGGCGATGGCTTTTTTCAGTAGTTCTTTGTCGGTAACCGACTCGTAAAAAGCCCAGGCGACATTGTTCAGCTCCATCATGTCACTGGAAGGGTATTTGTCAAAATAAGCCACTGCAGATTTGGCATAATTGTCTACATCGCCGGTCATCTGGTAATAATTCATCCGGAAGCGTGCCGACATTTTGCCTGCCATTTCCGGGTAAGCTTTTGCATAAAGTGCATCGGCTTCTTTCAGGTCAGGTTTTTCATTGCTCAGGACCTTTTGAGCAATGAGTTGCTCCACTTTGCCCATCACCATTTCCTTGCCGAAATTTTGTTCAAATGCGGCTTTGTTTTTAAGCAGGTGGTCAAAGAGTTTGGAATCTGCGCTTTCGGTATACTGGAAAATGAATTTCAGATTCTCCGGTGTATTCCAGTCGGTTTGTGTAGCCAGGTATGCATCAGCAGCGGCGCCGAAGTCACTGTCCATAGCATTGTAAAGTGATTCGGTGTATGTTTTCAGAAACTCCGGATTGCGATCGCCGGAAGCAAAGCGGGCTTTCATGCCCGAAAGCCGGCTGGAAGGATCCTTTGCTTTTTTACCCAGTTCTATAAATGCTGCCGCTTCGTGGTAACCCACTGCGCGGTGAACGATGGCACCGTCGCCGTCAATGAAAAGTAAGGTAGGATAAGCCCGAACTTCGTATTTTGAAGCCAGTTCAATGCCCTCGCCTGCTTCCATATCCATTTTAACGTTGATAAAGTTTGCGTTGTAATAATCGCCTACTTCCTTGTCGGTGAATACGTTTTTGGACATCATTTTGCAGGGGCCGCACCAGGTAGTGTAGGCGTCCATAAAAATGATTTGATCAGTAGTTTTGGCTTTGGCCAGAAGGTCTTTCCAGGCGCGTTCCGTAAACTTCATGCCGCCTTGTTGCGCCATCAGCGCGCTGGCAATCAGGATCTGGAAGGCAAGAACGAGTGCAATTCTCATGTGTTAGAGCTTGTATTGAAAGATGAAAAAAATTATGAAATAGCGGATTTTAATCCCCTGCTTTCAATCGTTCGATAAAAATCTGAACATTGCGCGACGCTCCCACACCTTTGGTTTTGGCCAGTTCCAGCGACTTTTCAGCAGCTTTGATGGCTTCCTCTTTTTTGCCGTTTCGGGCTAAAATATTGGCGTAGGTGAAGTAGTGCTCGTAATTGCCCCCGGCTTCTGCAGCTTCTTTGGCGTAGCCTTCTGCCTGTTTCATCGCTTTTTCGTCGCTGTGGAAACTGTTGGAAATGGTAATTGCAACTTTGGCGAGTTCAGCCGGTTGATTGCCGGGTGCCTGCCCGGTGTATGCTTTTACAGCAGCCAGATATTCTTTTACTTCGCCGGCCTGTAAGCTGTAATCCATTTCTGCTTTTGCAACGAATGCAGCACTTTTTTCGGCGTAATTCTTTTTCATTTTGCTTTTGGCTTCTTCCAGCAATTCCCGGTTGCGGAATTCAATAGCTTTCAGCACGGTAGCTTCGCAAGCCTGATAAATTCGGCTTTTTACTGCCTCTTCAGAGTTGAGTTTGGCAATTTTTGCCCGATGCTCCACCAGTAAGTCGAAGACCTTCGAATCGGCAACGACGGCTGCTTCCAGAATGAAATTCAGGTTTTGCGGCGTTGTCAGGTCTTTCTGCCCGCGAATGTATTCGTTGGAGATCTGAAGGCTGGGTTTGCCAGCTTTGTTCAGTGCCTGTACATACTTCAGTACCAACTCGGGATCCCGGTTGCCTTTGTCGTATTCAGCGGCGTATTCTCCGCTGCGATCCGCTTTGGCCATCACCTTTTTCCCGAGGTCAATGAAACCGTTCACGTCCTGAGCGCCACGTACCTGTTGCACGACCTTGCCCTGGGCATCAATATAGAACAGGGTAGGGAAAGCTGCAACCGGATAGGTTTTGCGAAATTCCAGTCCTTCGCCCTGCTCCATGTCTAACTTCATGTTGATGAAGTTTCGATTGTAGAAAGCCCCAACTTTTTCATCGGGGAAAACGTTTTGTGCCATCATTTTGCAGGGCCCGCACCAAACGGCAAAAGCATCTACAAAAATGATCCGGTCTTGCTTTTTAGCTTCCTCGAGCGCTTCAGCCCAGGTACCATGGAAAAATTCCATGCCCTGTCCCTGAAGGCGGGGCAGCGTGCACATGGCAAAAAAGAGTAAGATTGTCAGCCTCATGGCATTAGTGATTTTGTCGGTAAAATTAACGATCTGTTAGCACATTGTATTACAAGTATTTGCAAAGAATGGTTGACTTGTTGTTGTTAAAGCGCTTTGGTCGCAACGATGTTTCCGTAATTGTTGCCCATTGTTGTTTTATTGTGGGCAAACCGGGCAATGGTAAACC
>JABWAJ010000539.1 GCA_013361075.1 Saprospiraceae bacterium
CTTTTGTTTTCAACTGTTACCACATCATAAACAGGTTCTTCCCCCAATGTGTTGCGCAACGCACTCAAAATAGAACCCTGAGCCGGGCCATGAAAGACGACTTCCAGTTTTCGGGAAGCATAAAGGTCTGAATATTCGGCTACTCCCAATGCACGGATGGCTTCCTGCGCTTGTTCTGCCAAACCAACAGGCAGGTTCACACTGAGTTTCTTCAACTCGCGTTTTGGGGAGAGAATGGAGGTATGTTGAAGACCGATTTTTTCTGCAATTTTGGCATTAACCCCCCGGTGCAATACATTGTCCAGATTGGTATGAATGGCATAAATGGCTACCCCTTTTTTAATGGCCTCAATAATGGTACGCTCAACATAGGTTTGCCCGGTCAGTTGTTTCAACCCTTTAAATACAATGGGATGGTGGGCAACTATCAGGTTGCAACCCAACGCAAGGGCTTCCTGTACAATGGCTTCTGTTGCGTCCAGACTGGTAAGGACACCTTTTATTTCTGCCTCCGGATCACCTACGATCAGCCCAGAATTGTCGTAACTTTCCTGATAAGCCGGCGGCGCTACGCGTTCCAGCCAATTGATGAGCTCTTTGATTTTCATGTACTTATGTTTTCACCAACTTCGGATCTTTGTCTCAATAGCCGTTGTCGAATAACCATCTATAAAAGGCAAACTCAATACCTGCCCGCCATTTGCCAGTACCACGTCCGACCCTACAATCTGGTCGGGGCGCCAGTCGCCTCCTTTTACCAGGATGTTGGGTTGTATTAACTGAATGATTTCCAAGGGAGTATCTTCCTCGAACAGCACCACTGCGTCTACAAAAGCAAGCGAAGCCATCATCATGGTGCGGGTCGTTTCGTCGTTGATTGGCCGGTTTGGGCCTTTCAGGCGCCGCACCGAACTTGCTGCATTCATCCCTACCACCAGGTGGTGCCCCAGATCCCGGGCTTGCGCCAGATAATGAAGATGCCCATAGTGCAGGATATCGAAGCAGCCATTGGTAAACACAACCGTTTCACCGATGGCTTTCCAGGCAGCGCATTGCTGCTGAACCTGTTGCCAATCCATAATTTTGGCAGTTATTTTAGCCAGGGCTTCCATAGGGCACATAGTTTTTATTGATGATCGGAAGGAGGACCAGAGCCAGCAACCCGAGGAGTATATTGCTGCCCAACTGTACGGAAAAGAACGAAATATTGGCCCAGGAAAATGCATTGTCGCCGCTTACGCCGTAAGCGGTCAGCCCAATTTGTGCCAGCAGGTGAAAAGTGCCCATGCCGCCCGGTGAAGGCACCACCATACCCCAGGTGCCAAGGGTAAAAACTACCAGCGCTACCGTCATCGGCAAGTGGGCTGTGGGGCCAAACGCCAGGAAGCACAAGTAGGACATAAGGAAAAACATAACCCAGATGTTAACGCTGTGCAACAGAAAAATCCAGGGGCGGTCGAGTTGGCGTACCGTCTGAATGCCCTGCCAAAGCCCGGCTGCGAGTTTTGCTATTTTATCAAATAAAGGATTGTGGGAAAGGCGTTTGCGGTACCGGATCATTAAACCCAACAATAAAGCTCCACCAGCCAGCACAGTAGCCAGTACAAAACTGTTGCTCGTCAATTTTATCCAGAAATTTTGGAAATAAGGGCCCATCAGTTCCATGAGTTTGTCAAACTCAATCAGTAAAGCCAGTGCCGACATCACCAGAATGCTGATGACATCTACTACCCGGTCTGCCACAACAGTGCCCAGTGCCTTTTCTGCCGGAATGCGTTCGTACCGCGCCATTGTACCTGCCCGGATAACCTCACCCGCCCGTGGCAATCCAAGGTTGGCAAAATACCCCAGCATGATGGTGAAAAAGCCGTTGATCAAACGGGGCCGGTAGCCCAGTGCCCCCAGAAGCATGTTCCACCGAATGGCCCGGCTGATGTTGCTGATGGCAAATGCGATGATGACCAGCAGGATCCACCAGTAATTAACAATACCGAAATCCGAAATCACTTTTTGTATAAGGCTGCAATCTTCTACCGGTATCTCTTTCAGAAGGCAATCTTCGCGATATGCAGCATCCTGCTTTACATAAACATAATAAAGAATGCCCGCCCCGATGCTCAGAAAGAGCAGGAATTTGAGCAAATTCAAAAGTGTCTTATTCAAAACAAATTTTTTTTAGATCAGACTGGCAAAGATAAAAGACTGCTACTTCAAACGTGTGGTAAGCGTTCAAGTTTTGGGTAAGGGGAAAGTTTTTTATTTTTTTTAAAACTTTTTGTTGCATTATATAAACACAATTTGTTTATTTGCGTATTCAAACTCATACCCGATGTCGAAAATGAACAAAAGTATCGTCCGCATCCAGCATGCAGCGCAGCGCAAGATGCAATCTTTCCAGCGACAGGCAGAAGCTTATATCCAGCGTTATTGGTTCAGGGCTTTTTTGCTTGGCTTAGCCTTGTTTTTGCTTGACAGCAAAGATGTCAGCATCAACCTTAACATGAACTCTGCGCAGGCGAGCCTGTTTGGCGCGCTTCCCGAGCAGGAGGGAGATGCAGAAGAGGAAAACCCTGGAAATGAAGTACCCAGGGCCTTAAATACATCTTTGCTGGGAAGTTCACCTGCTCCTGTGCAAAAGGAAAGTGCGCCCGTTTCAAAACCCGACCATAACTTAGCCAACACATTTTCGAACATGACCTTTTCTGATTCAAAGGCATCTCCGGGTGTCAGGGAGGAAAAACGTCAGAAGCAACTGGCTTATGTGAAGCGTTTCGCTACTGTAGCACAAACTGAAATGAAAAAATTCGGTATCCCTGCCAGCGTTACCCTGGCCCAGGGATTACTGGAAAGTAACGTAGGAGAAAGTTCGTTAGCTACCCGGAACAACAACCATTTTGGCATTAAATGTTTTTCCCGCAACTGCCGCAGAGGCCACTGCAGCAATTACACCGACGATTCTCATAAGGATTTTTTCCGCAAGTATGCCAGTCCCTGGGAAAGCTATCGCGCCCATAGCCTTATGCTTTACCACAATAAGCGTTACAAGCACCTGTTTGACCTTAAAAGTAACGACTACAAAAGCTGGTCTTACGGCCTGAAAAAAGCCGGATATGCAACCGATCCCAACTACGGTGAAAAAATCGCGGGCATGATCGAAGATCTGGAACTGCACCAGTACGACCGGTAAATTGGACTGGGCTGTCCTTACTCCAGCTTCAGGCGGTCGTTTCTCCAAAGGAGTAGTTTACCATCCTTTGTGCCTGCTGAAAGGAAGCGTCCGCTTCGGTCAAAAGCCAGGCAGGTAATGGGTTCGAGGCCTTCACCGATTTCGAATTTTTTGCAAAGATGGCCTTCTTTGGTGCGCAACTCAACCTCTTTTCCACTGAGGGCCACAGCTGCATAGTAGTCGCCATCTGGGGAAATGACAGGGAGACTCCCTTTGCTGCGAAAGCCGCATCCTGTTTCCGGTGTGCACCAGAGGATGGAATCACCGGGAACAGCTAAAGCCCAGGCTGCTCCTGAATTGCTGAAACAGGCGTCGTTAACGTCTTTTGGAATGGATCGGATTGAGCCAGGGTTTCCGGTCTGAAGGTCCCAGTACCGGAGGGTGCCATCTTCCCCAAGGGTTGCTGCCAGTTTATCCTCCGGCAAAATTGCAACCGCCCGGATCAATCCGGTATGGCCAACCAGGTCTATGGGCGCTTCCTCTGAATCAATTGCCCATAAACTGGCTTTGCCATCTTCCGTACAGGCAAGCAACAGGTTGCCGCTGGCTGAAAAAGCAAGGGTACTCAAAGGGGTTTCGTGTACTTGCTTCACTTTGTACAATTGATGGAAAAAATGCGCCCTCATTTTGTTGAGCGCGTGGGCGAAACGGCGGCCAACGGGCTGGTGTTTAAAGAGGTGGATGACGAGTACCACATTTATTACGGGGGAGATCGCGTGGTGGCCGACAGCCGG
>JABWAJ010000032.1 GCA_013361075.1 Saprospiraceae bacterium
CGCGAAGTATCTAAGAAAGCGCAAGGTATTGAGAAACTTTCGTCGCTACAAAAACGCAAACTTCAAAAATAGGACGGATGGCTGTCAATTCTGATTGCGAGGTTCATCCGGCGACTTTTCAGGACAATCCAAGTAACAAACGGGCGGCATCTTCTTCCGGATTTAACGGGCCAATGCCGAATGGTTCACCCGAAAAAAATACATCATTGCCCGGACCGGAAGCCATGCTCAGCATTTTTCGGCGTTCGGCTTTGCTAAAACCGGAAAATGTGCGCCTCAGCATTGGAAGAGCCTCTGTAAAAGCCAGGTCGTCCAGGCTCGAAAGCCACTGATCCAGAATGCTCCATAATGCCGGTTGATGAATAAGCAGCAAGCCACTGCCGTGTAAAAAGCCTTCTATCCACCAGGCTGCCGTCAAAGTCGCCTGTCCTTTGGATAAAGCAAAGTACATCCGCTTTCCGGTTTGTTCGGGCGTCTCAATTTTTTCCTCGAACAGCATACGGGCACATGCGCCACGGAGCAGCGGATGTGCTGATGTCTGTTCGGTAGTTTTCAGTAAAGCGGTTTCCCATAAGGTATTGTAAGCGGCTTTTCCCGGCAGGTGTATGGCCCGTTGCAAGGTGAAAATTCGCTTAAGCACCTCCTGAGCTGCTGCTTCATCAATGCCGGTGCAAGCCCCGGGCAAGGCAATGCAGATGCGTGGGATAAATTCTTCAATCAGGGCACTGATGGCCGTAGCGTCAGTTTTGCGCACATCGCCGTAGCGCGTAATGTTGATCAGAGTTGGCAGGCAATCCATGAGGTGAAAAACATCCCGGTCTATTGCTGCAACAACACTCAGTCGTCGGATCAGCACACCGGGGGCGATACCCAATCCTGCTTTCAGCGCAAGCAGGGTTAGGTCCGATAATTCAGGCAGGCGATCCAGGTCAGCAGCCCTGCGCTGCGTGCGTGCGTCTGCAGCTTCTTCTATCGAATTGCCCCACATGGCTGCTTCAATCAACCGGATGAGGAACTCCGGCTGCCAGTGAAGTTTCCAAAGCTCACGAAAAGTGCCCAGGTTGCCACCAGAAGCATCTGCCGGAACACCCCAGGGAATGTCTAATAAATTAAGCTGGTACAGGAGTTGGCTTTTCAGCAAATCGGCTGCTTCCCTCAAATCAATACCTCCCTGAGGATTGGCACTGGTTGCTTTCAGCCATTGAGTACCAGCAGTTCCCCAATATTTCTGTAACCGGGCTGCTTTTAACCGTTCGTCCAGATCGCGTTGCAATGGAGAAGAGGAGAATTTATCCGGCACATGGCCTGCTTTGTCGCCAATGACTAATTTTTTTCGAATGAGTTCAAGGGGTAAAGCACTACCTCCGCAAAACACAGCCAGTGCAGCTTCTTCCAGTTCTTCCAGTCCTGGAAGCGGCCTTTCCCGTAAAGCGGCCAGACTACCGGCCAGCCGAACTGCTTCCGTGGCGTGAGCCGCACTGGCTTCTAATCCTTCTGCCCGCAGCAAACGCGCTACCTGTACCATCCAGTGCCCGACGACTTCACCTGCGGGTGAATGGAACAATTGTTCATACCAGGCCGGAGAAATAACGCCTGCGCCATAGCCGCTTTGAAGGGCCAGCCGTTCGTAAGTCCAGGGGATCCAGGTGTGTTTAATTTTCATTTTGGGCAAACCGCGCAGAAGTGCCGCGTCTTTTTTGGCATCAAAAGCTTTCAGGTTGTGCAATGCCGGAGTGTGCCAGGCACCGCAAACCACCGCAATGCGCTGGAATCCTTTTTTTTTAATTTTCCGGAGGGTTTGGCGCATGAAGGCTTCACGAAGCAAGGTCTCCGGAGTTTCAAGGTCCATTTTTTTTTCGCGCAAAGCGATCATCATTTCCGTGATCAGGTCAAAAACGGAATCCGCTTCTAAGTTTTGCTCAAACGCTGCGTCCCACCATCGTTCGGTATCGGGGTACCCGGCCAGTTGTGCCATATAGCCCATCGGATCGCGTAGTAGTTCGGTATTGCTCTCCGGTTGTGCTTGCGGGATCAACAGGTTTTCTTTGTCTTTTTCGTCCAGCGCAAACTGCACAGCCATTGGCAAATCCATAAAAACTACAGGAATTTGTTGTGCATGGCCATACACCATGGCTTGCCATTCCGGCGAAAACGAGGCAAACGGCAACCAGGAGGCCTGCGACAAATCTATCGCATTGTACAACAGCAATGCCACCGGCGGAGTCATATCCGACAACAACAAACCCGACAGTGCGGCTTCCGCATCCGAAGGCACTTCAATGAGGAGGCAATCCGGCTGCAAGTGCCGGAGCGCCGAAACGAGCCGTTTTGCAGAGCCCGGGCCGTGGTGCCGGATGCCAAAAAGGTGCGTCATGGAATGTTTTGAAAAGGTCAAAGTACAAAAGTAGGGTAGCAGGCCATATATGTACGTTTGTGGCTTAAATATTTCAGGGAAAAAGGATAACTTTAAATAAACTTTGCATCATGAAATGGCAGGAACATGTTTCCACCGATCGATCCTAAAGTAATGTTAGGCAAACCAGTAATTAAAGGAACCCGCATTACTGTGGAGTTGATCGTTGAAACGCTTGGGCCTTAATATAATCTCGCCCGGCATTTCTGCACTTTCGTCCAATTCCTTTGGCTTTCCTTCGTAGTATACCCCACTTTTGCTTCTAAAAATTACCTTCATGAATGCACACGAAATAGACTACCACATCCACGGTGAAGAAATGCAGTTTGTTGAAATAGAGTTGGATCCTTATGAAACGGTCGTCGCCGAGGCGGGAAGTTTCATGATGATGGAAGACGGCATTGAACTCAAAACCATTTTTGGCGATGGATCAGGGCAGGAAGAGGGCGGAATTTGGGGTAAGGTGTTTTCAGCCGGAAAACGCTTGCTCACCGGTGAAAGCCTGTTTATGACTGCCTTTACCCATGGCGGAACCGGTAAGCGGAAAGTCTCCTTTGCAGCACCGTATCCGGGTAAAATCATTCCCTTGGATTTACAGGAACTGGAAGGTAAAGTAATTTGTCAGAAAGACGCTTTTCTGTGCGCAGCAAAAGGAGTTTCGGTCGGCATCGAATTTTCGCGCAAGATTGGCAGGGGGCTGTTTGGCGGTGAAGGGTTCATCATGCAAAAATTAGAGGGCGACGGCGTGGCATTTTTGCACGCTGGCGGCACTGTCATCGAAAAAGAACTGTTGCTGGGCGAATCCCTGCGCATTGACACCGGATGCCTTGTTGCCTTTACAAGAGATATTGATTACGATATTGAGAGCGTAAGCGGTATACGCAATATGGTCTTTGGTGGAGAGGGCTTGTTTTATGCCCGTCTTCAGGGGCCGGGTAAAGTTTGGATACAATCTCTGCCATTCAGCAGATTAGCTGATCGCATCGTTTCAGCATCGCAAAAATATGGTGGTGCAAGTAAGGATGAGGGCAGCGTACTGGGAGGGCTTGGAAAGTTGATTGGCGGGCAATAACCGCCTCTCCCTAAAAAGCGCATCCGGCAACCTGAATAAATCAGGCGCCGGATGCGCTTTTTTTTGAAGCTGGATTGAATATATTGATAATTGCTATTAGCCAAAAAAAACTCCTACATCAGGGGAGGCTTCTCGGATGTAGGAGCAACAAACATACTATGAGAAAACTACACGCTGCAAGATAGAACGGCTTTCCCGCTCAGGGGCCCGTTATTTATGCAGTGGTTCAAAGGTTGTATCCTGCGGTTGGTTTGGCTTAGAAAGTGGTCTTGTTGATTTTTACAGGTATGGGCTCTTTTATTTCTGCCTGATTATCAATTATTTAAAAAATAAAAAAGTGCATAAATGGCAAAAAAAATCCTACACCATAGAAGGGACAAGGTGTAGGAAGATAAAACATACTATGAGAAAACTTATTCCAAAGGTAAGTTGAGCAGAAGAGAATAAATTGTGTTTTTACGCAACGGGGTGCAACCAGATAAAAACGTACATCCTGTACGAGGAAACGGTAAAGTGGCTGGTTCTTAATGCATAGGATACATGGGAGTATTCAAAGAATAAACCTAATACAACCTGTATCCGTTAGGGGAAAAGATCAAATACTCTCGGCCTTGCTGACGTGGATGTCCTCGATGGGAATTTTGATTTCGACCCGCGTTCCCAATGCTTTGCCAGTGTGCATGTCGCGGAGATCTATCGTTTCTACAAATATATCCGCTTCTTTGGCATGGTGTAGAATCTGGAGCCGTTTTTCAGTGATGTTGGTCCCTTTTGATTTGTGGTTGTGGTAGCGTACATCCTGGGCCTGCATTTGGCGGGCTTTTTCACGGCCAATTCCATTGTCCTCCACAATGCAGAGGATTGTTTCATCGTCCAGGAGGTTGAAAGCAACGCGGATCAGGCCGCCCTCCCTGGAGCGTAAGCCATGCTCGATCGCGTTTTCCACATAGGGTTGTACAATCATGGTGGGAACTCCCATGATGTCTTCCTCAATGTCGTCATCAATGGTAATTTCGTAACTGAGTTTGTCGTTGAAGCGCAGTTTTTGGTTGATGTACAGGTAGTCCTTCAGGAATTCGATCTCCTTTTCCAGCGAAATAATTTCCAGGTCAGAATAATCCAGACTCTGTCGCATGAGCCGGGCAAATTGCGCCAGGTATTTTTCTGCTGTGCCGGACTCATTCGAGCCGATGAAATTCTGGATGGAATTGAGTGCATTGTACATGAAATGTGGATTCATTTGAGCCCGAAGCGCTTTGAGTTGAAGCCTGACCGATTCAAGTCGGAGCAATTCGGCTTCCTGGCGTTTTTTATCCGCTTCGTATTTCACCTCCAGTTCCATCTGCTTTCGGCGATTTACCTGTTCCATGTATTTTTCTGCAAATTTGCCATGCTGCACCCTGTATTCATAAGCACTTTTAAAATCTTCTTCTTCGGCGTAGAACTCAGCGATATCCTGACAAACGCTGGCCAATTGTTTGTAATCCTGACTTTCGGTAGCAAAATCATAGGCCAACTGAAAGTGCTCCAGGGCTTCCTCCGGCTCTTTGATTTCTGCAAAAAGCCGCCCACGCCAGGCCTCGATAATCGAGAGGTTGTAATGGTCTTCCTTGCGGTAAAATGATTCCGCTTTGTCCAGCAAATCCAAGGCTTCCGGGTAACGTTCGTTTTCCAGGCAGCAGTAACCAAGGTTAGCGTAAGCTGCTGCACGGGCATCCTGGCTGGCATCGTCACGGGCGTGGATGGCTTTCTGAAAATATTGTTCGGCATTATCCAGGTCGCTCAGCGCCATATAGCCATTGCCTACATTCAGGTAGTGCCACGAAATACGTGCCCGCATGCCAATGCTTTCGCACATATCTACCACACGCAAGTAGGCCTGAACACTTTTTTCCAGATCGTCGTTTCGTTCATAAACCCGGCCCAAACCGCTGTAGACCAAAGTCAGGAAGTAATAATCTTTCAATGGGAGAGGCTGGGGCAAAGCGCTGAGTCGCTTTTCGGCTTCCAGCAACAGTTCTATGGCTTTGGAGTAGTCGGAGTAATGCAGGTGCATAAAGCCCTCCCGGCAAGTCAGGTGTGCCATGACGTGCTCATCCGGAAAATTACTGAGTAATTTTGAAGCTTTGTCCAGTAATTGACCGGCTTCTTCCATGCGGTCGAGGTTCATGCAGATACCGGCATAGTCCGTATAGGTTTCGGCCTGCTGCACCACCGTACCCAATTCTTCCAGCATATCCATTGCCTCCAGAAAGTGCCGCTCCGCCTCTTCAAAGTGATAAAGGTGGTTTTCGATGGTAGCTAAGTGCAGGTGGTAGTTGAGGGCGGCGTCCTGATGTGGCAGGGTTTGGAGCAATTCGTGCTGGGTCATTAATAGTTCTCTGGCCCGACGCACATTCGTATACACGTAATGCCCGGCCAGTTGATCCATGAGCAATAAGCGCAGCAGAGGGTCTTTCTGTTGCCGCAATTTGGCCTCTAACTGGGTGACCGGCAATAAACTTGGTGTTGGAATCATACGGTCAAAATTAGGTGCGTTGCATCAAATTGTAAAGAATTAAATTTTCAAATGCAAAAAGAAGCTATTTTCGGAGGGTTTTGCCACCTGGTGTTTTTTCAGATTTTCCACATTGGCTACTGATGGTCTAACGCAGCATGAAGAAAATGCTATGTGAACTATTGTAAAAACTCCGGTGTACCTAGTTTTGTAAAAACTACTTTTCGGAATTCAAATTTAATCCCGTATGAATGACCTGACCGTTTTGCGCCCACACGCTGAACAAGCTTATGCGGCTGAGCTTGGTGCGCTGGCCGCACTTGATTCCCATCCGAAACCGCTCAACTGGAAGCTGTCTCCCCGGGCTGTTGTGACCTATCTTTTGGGGGGAACACTCACTGACGGAACAGAAATTGAGCCTAAATATTACGGCGACAAACGACTGGTTGAAGTGGCCATCGCCACCTTAGCCACTGACCGGGCCCTGCTCCTGGTAGGTTTGCCCGGAACAGCTAAAACCTGGGTTTCTGAACACCTTGCGGCAGCAATTAGCGGAGATTCTACCTTGCTGGTTCAGGGTACGGCCGGATTGCCGGAGGAAGCCCTTCGCTATGGCTGGAACTATGCACGTTTGTTAGCAGAGGGCCCTTCGGAAGCTGCGCTCACACCAAGTCCGGTTCTTTTGGCCATGCAAACCGGCAAAATTGCCCGCCTCGAAGAACTAACACGCATTCCTTCCGATGTACAGGATGCGCTTATCACCCTGTTGTCGGAAAAAACACTGCCCGTTCCGGAGTTAAACACCGAAGTGCAGGCTTTGCCGGGCTTCAACCTCATCGCTACTGCCAACGACCGGGACAGAGGGGTCAACGAACTATCGAGTGCCCTAAGGCGGCGCTTCAATACCATTGTCATGCCAATGCCCGCTTCGCTGGAAGAGGAAGCCACCATTGTACGTACCCGTGTGGAGAAACTGGGCCAGGCATTGCATTTGCCGGCTACGGGCACCCCTGAAAAAGAGATCAGGCGATTGATCGCCATTTTCCGCGAACTGCGCAACGGGCAAACCGAAGATGGCCGGGCAAAAGTAAAATCACCCGGCAGTACCCTCAGTACTGCCGAAGCCATTTCGGTCATCCACAACGGACAGACTCTGGCCGCTTATTTCGGCAATGGTGAAGTTACCGCACGTGACATCGCTGCCAGCCTTACCGGCGCCATCATCAAAGATCCTATTCAGGACAAGGGCATTTGGCTGGAATATTTGGAAACAGTAATGAAAGACAGGGAGGAGTGGAAAGACTTGTATGAGGCTTGTAAGGAAATCGTATAGTTTTATCTGATCTGCATCAGAATTCGCCATTCTTTAGGGTAATAATTGTTTATCCGGTTCCCAATTCCTTTGGCCCAGCCGAGCCCCAGCCCTTCGTATTCTACAAGCATCCAACCCTGGGGAATTGGATGAATAACCGGGGGATCTTTTTTTAGAAAATGCAATGCCTGTTCCTGTTCAAGTTCTACCCGGGGAACACCAGGATGGACAAGCGTGCTCAAGGCAAATTCGGCAGCAGGCAGAAAGTCTTTGCCTTTGAACAAACCAAGCGGAACGCCAAATGCCGATTGCCGGAGTACCGCACCTGCCTGCATGCAGTCTGCCACCTGATGCTCAGGTAAGGCGCGAAATACACCTTGCCAATCCTGAAAAATGGCAATTTCATCTCCTGCTGACAGCCAGGGTGCGAGGGCATCGAGGTCTGTTTTCGAAGCAGGCTTCAGCGCGCTGGCCGGCTGGTTTTTTGCGGAAATTGATCCAGCCTGCTCCTGACCTTCCCGCTGAAAACACGCTATGTAAAACCCCTCTCCCCGAACCCGGTGCGGGTAGCATTGATACCCGATTTCTTTCGGAACCAGCCCCCATTCGGCAGGCAAAAAAAGCTTGAGGGCCTGAAATGAATCCTGTTCCAACAGCCAGGAAGCGTTAGTGTCATTTTCTCCGTCGTTGTAGGTGCAAGTGCAGTAAATCAGCACCCCTCCGGGCCTGACCAATGCCGCTGCTTCCGCGAGAATACGCCGCTGTCGGGCCGAACAATGAGCGGTATGGGCCGGTGACCATTCTTTTACAGCATCCGGATCTTTCCGGAATAAACCCTCGCCGGAACAGGGTGCATCGACAAGAACCAGGTCGAACCAGCCTTGCAACGCTTTAAAATCACGGCTGTCGTGCTGGCTGGTATGCATGCCGGTAATGCCCCATTTGGCGACATTGTATTGCAGGGTTTGATAGCGGTTGCGGATGACTTCATTGGAAAGGAGAAAACTTCCCTTAGGCAGAACAGAGGCCATCAGGGTGCTTTTTCCGCCGGGCGCCGCACATAAATCCAACGCCCGCAGGGGGTGCCCGGAAGGTGTGATTTGCCTTACCGCTTCCGCAACTAGCATAGAAGCAGCCTCCTGTACATAATAGGCACCGGCATGGAATAGTGGGTCTAATGTAAATACAGGCCTTTCCGGCAAATAGCATCCGGCAGGGTACCACGGTACGGGCTCTAAAATGCCATCTTTCAATCGGCTCACTTTCTGTGGATTGAGCTGAATGCTGACGGGAGCCGGTTGTTTCAGCGCATCCAGAAAGGCATCGGTTTCGGTGCCGAGCAGATTGCGCATTTGCAGCAAAAAAGAATCTGGTAAATTACTCATTGATCCCACTTTTTCGGTCCTGCACCTTATCTGAAATCAATCAGCATAATCGCTGCGAGTGTTTCAATGCCATTCCACAGGAAACCAAGCTGCACATTCTCATTTTCGCCATGTTGGTTGTTGTCGTAATTGACCACCGGAACGGAAATAGGCGGAGTGTTCAGCACCTCCTCAAACAAGTATAACGGCAAGCTGCCGCCAGCTGAGGGCATCAGCACAATCTCCTGATCCGAAGTGGATCTAACTGCCTGTATTACCAATTTGGAAATGGGTAAATCCATGGAAGTACGCTGTGCATTGTAGCCCGTTGCTGTACGGAGGGTGGCAATATTCGGGTGTGTCAGCCTTTCTTCATCGGTAGGCTCCCGGTCGAGCACATGGTATCCTTGTTTTTGAATGTGATCTGCTACTTTTTGTACCTGCCGCTGGTGATCATTGCCTTTCACTAAGCGCAGGTCAAGAGTGACGGTGGCCGTAGTGGGGATGATGTTGCTGGCCATTTTGCCCACATTGGCACTTACAATACCATTGATGTTAAGCGTGGGTAAAGTAATGATGGATTCCAAAAAAGAAAGCGCCGGGTTTTCGGCCTGCGCAAACGCTAATTCCTGCTGCATCATAGGCGCCGGGTCGGGAATGGCGGCCAATGCAGCTCGTTCCGATGCACTGAGGGGGATCACATCGTCGTAAAATCCGGGGATCAATACTTTGCCTTCGTCGTCTTTCATGGTAGCCAGCAGCCGTACAAGTTTCATAGCCGGGTTGGGGGCCCAGTTGCCGTAATTGCCACTATGCAGCGGACGTTTGGCACCAAACACGGTCAGGTTGAGATTTACATCACCACGTACGCCAAAAGTGATCTGTTTTTTGCCCGATGCATGCATCGGGCCATCGCAGATGATCCAGGCATCAGCTTTGAGCAGATTCCGGTGTTTTTCTAAGATTTCACCGAGGTTGGTGGAGCCTTTTTCCTCCTCGCCTTCAAAGAAAAACTTGAGGTTGATTTTTGGTGCCAGTCTGGTGCGCCGAATGGCATCATAGGCGTTCAGGATGGTGAACACCCCGGCTTTGTCGTCGGCAGCTGCCCGGGCATACAAGCGCCATTCTGACTGGATTTGGGTGCCAGGAGGAGGAAAATCAATCAATTGGCCGCCTTTGTCCAATGGCCCGGTAGCCAATTGCGGCTTAAACGGAGACAACCCTGCTGCCCACTTATCGGGGTTGACAGGCTGCCCGTCGTAGTGGGCATAGAAAATAAGGGTTTTTGTTGCGCCGGGCGTTAGTACTTCTCCATAAACAGCCGGAATTGCTCCGGGCGTATCCGCTTCCAGCAGGCGTGCATTGCTGATTCCCCGATTTTTCATCATCTCCACCACATATCGGGCATTGACCTGCAATTGCTCGGGGTCGTTCATGGTATTGGGCAGCGACAAAAATTCGACGTATTCTTTCAACAACTCATGGTGCCGGGGCTGGTGGTCGGCACGGATGCTCTGAATGGCTTTGTTTTGGCTGTAAAGGAAATTTGCCGATAAGGCAAACAGGAGGAAAATACTCGTGCTTTTCATGTAAAAGATCTTTGCACTACAATTTTAAGATTATGCAAGTTAGTCATTATTCCCAAAGTATTTTCCAAGGCCGGGATACCGAAGCCGCCACTCAACTGCCTTTTCCATGAGCAAAACTGCACCAACCCCCAGCGTGTAGGCCAACACATCTTTCCAATCGGAGGAAGTGCCAATTAAGATCCGCGCGATTTTCAAATGTTGAAGCCCCAGAAGTTCAACAATCCTGAAATATTGCAGCAATTCGATGGTGTAAGAAAGAAACAAAACACAAATGGCTGTGGTAAAAACCGGGACATCAAAAAAAGATCGGATGAAACAATAAATTAAAATGACAACCAAAAAATCTCCGAGATAGGGCCGGATAAAGCTGTCGCGAAAAAACAAGCCAATACAAAGCTCGATGACGAACAGGATGATGAAAAAAATGAAATAGCGCACCCGAAATTTGAACATGGCCATGAGTAAGTGATTGTTCTTCGGGAAACGAACCCCGATTACTTCAGGTAGCCAAAAATTCAGTTTTAACACATTAAACTTGCATGGCACCCCACCGTATTTGGCAGCAATCAGCAGGTCTCTATGCCTGCCCCGATGCGGCGTGTAGTTTTTTTATCAGGGCAATTTGTCCTAAGTGGTAATAACTATGTTCTATTACCCCTTCAATGTTCCGAATATAGCTTCCATACTTCTCGTCTACAAAAGGTTGATCGAAAAGCTCATCAGGCATAGCTTCCACTTTAGCTGCAAATATTTCGGCGTTGCGCAAAAAAGCATTTACTAAATTCGACCAATCCGTTTCACTTTTAATCTCAGGAAGATCATAACTGTACTTGTCCCGGATTTCAAGGTTGCCGCCATTGAAAACGTTGAGCAGCCCATCCAAATAATAATTGATGTGGAAGGTCAAAGCGGCAATTGTATTTAAATTACCCACCTTCTGAATGGCTTGCTTCCAATCAACTCCCATCAGTTGTTCCTGATAATTGGTGTTCGCAATCCACTTACCGTTGAGCAGAACTTCCCTAAGGCGGCCGGCCAAATACAGATTTCTTGATGCCATCACAGGTTGTTTTTTATCATTTCCGGATTTCCCGGAGCACTCACCACAATCCGGGAACATAGGCTTCAAAGGTGATGTTTTTTCACAAAAAATCAAAAAATAAGGCGACCACCCTGACCCGGGTGTTGTACATTTTTGACTCCGGGAGCAATGGCGTTGTAATCACCAGCGGCGGTTTGTTTTCTAAGGCTCCAGCTTTTCCATCAAGGCATCAGGCCCCAGGTTCTGAAACTTGATCTGGAAACTGATCCGGGTCCAGTAGTTGCCTCGTTCCGCAAACCGGTCGCGGATGTTTTGGGAATTAACGACCGGGAAATAGATGCCGAATGTATTGCTGAAAAACTCCAGCGCAAATCCGCCACTCCAGAGCAACTGATCTTTCAGGGTCGCATCCTGGGCAGTAGGCATGGCATTGTCGAAATAACCGATGTCAAAATAGGGCTTCAGGGGCAGGTTGAGCGGTAGTTTTACAGGCAGATCGGCTTTCAGGTTCAGGGCAAGGATAAAATTGTTGCTTCTGCCGAGGTTGAAACTGTTTTCAATCACCGTTTTGAAACCACCGTCGCGGAGGCTGATCTGTTGCGAAAAAAAGCCCTGATCTTCGTCACGTGCGAAGTAAAGGTCATCAAAGCGGTAATCGTTCGGGCCACGGGAAACGAGGTTGAAAGCACCCGGAAAAATGGCACCCCCCCTCCGGCGGGTATTGTCTAAAAAACCGCCTGCAAAAACCCGCATTGCCAGGCGTTTTCCACTTGCGTAGGCATAAGCGCCCTGCCAACTCGCCGAAACTTTCAGGTAGTGGTGCGATCTTCCAAAAAAATCTTTGTAGGCTTGATATTCCAATGCAGTCTGACTTGCGGTGGGCACAACGGGGTGCCGGCGTTCCGTGGAAAAGCCCAACTCGTGAATCCAGGAGCCCTCGTTTTTGATGCCGGTGAAGTCGCTCGCTTCAAATACCGGTACTTCTTTACTCAGAAAAATGCTGCGCCACTGCAGGCTGCTGCGGCGATCTTCGGAGGGGCTTCTCTGCCAGGTGTAGCGCACATAAGGCATGATGCGTGTGTAAGCCAGCAGATAGTTTTCACGGGCATTGTCGGTGTAGTGAAACTGCCGGGCGTCTGCCCCAATGAACAGTTGTTGTGGTTTGGAGCCTTTCGGCAAAAAGCGAAACCTGAAACTGGCAGACCCGGCCAGCGAACGGCTGCCTGTAGCATACATTGGCGCAAGGGCAAACTCAAATGATTGTTCCGGAATGCCAAAGTTGTGCAGCACCAAACCTGCCATCCACTTATCATAATGGTTCCAGCCCACTGCCGGCATCCAGTTCAGATCTGTGTGACGGTCGTTTTCCAGTCCGCTGAAAAAACGCAGACGCAAAGGTTCCAGCGTTTTTAGCGGGCCGGTGGTCCGCATGTGGTTGTTGCGTCGGTTCCACTCCGGCATTCCCCGGCCTGCATCTATGGTAAGCTGGTCATAATTGCCTTTTGGAAAAACCAGATCGCGTGCTCCCTCAAAACCTTCGAACCATTGTTTGGCAACAACCTGACCATCTTTGATGCCGGATATGTTAAACGGCATTTCTATCCGGCCCCTGTTCAGAACCCGGAGCAAGAAGGCGGTATCCGTTTCGCCCAACCGGCGGAAGGTGTAATCGGTTTTTCCAGTGGAGTAAAGCCAGCCGTCGAAAAACCAGTCTAAATTTTTGCCTGTAAAGGTTTCTAAATGCTTGCGCAGGTCCTCAGGCTGCGGATGTTTGAATTGCCATTCCCGGTAGTAGGCGCGCATCATCGAATCGAAAGCAGCTGTTCCCAAATAACTTTCCAGAAAAGCAAAAGCCCGGGCCGGACTTTCATAGGCTCCCAACCAATAATTGATCAGCCCGAAATCGTCGGAAGGGGTAGCCGGAGGCTGATCCATTCCCCGGCGCTCCTGGTGCAGACGGGCCAGTTCCCAAAGATTCATCTCCGAACCCTGGATGAGGAAATCGGGGACGATGGCCAGTTTTGCCGGTAGGTAGTGCCGGGCCATATAGCGTTGTTCGTAATAGGTATTGATTCCTTCGTCCATCCAGGCATGGTCGCGCTCATTTGTTGCAAGGACGCCATAAAACCAGTTGTGTCCAACTTCATGGGTGATGACTTCATCAAGGTCTCTTGCATTGTCTGCCAGGCCGATGATCGTGATCATTGGGTATTCCATACCACCGCCGGCGCTCAAGGCGCTTTGAATGGCCGTTGCCTGTGGCCAGGGATACTCGCCCACGAGGTCGGAATAAAAAGCTACGGAACGGTTTACGTACTGGAGGGCGTTTTTCCACAAGTGTGCTTCGACATTGGTAAATGCCGTCCAGGTTTTTACTGTTTTACCGGATGCCAGCAAAACGCTGCCACTTTGCACGTGAAAATTTTTGTCGGCAAACCAGGCAAAATCGTGCACATTTTCTGCCTGATAGTGAATTGTTTTTTCGCGGGGGGAAGAAGGCGTCGTCACCTCCGAAAGGTTTTGAAGTATACTATCCGGGGTCACGGCCAGCCAGTCGTGGGTTTCCGCCACTTTTTGCTCCAGAAAAGCGCGTTCGCTGTCTGTTTTCAATTCGCCGGTCGCCATCACCACATAGTTTTCCGGCAAGGTCAATTCGAGGTCAAAAGAGCCAAATTCAGAATAGAATTCGCCCATTTCGAGGTAAGGCATGGCATGCCAACCCTCCCGGTCATAAACCGCTGGTTTGGGGTACCATTGGGTCATTTGATAGGATTGCCCCACATGGCCCAGGCGTGAAAAAGATGCCGGGATTTTTAGTACAAAGGGCGTTGTGATACGGAGCCTTTGTTTAGGCAATAAAGGCTTATTGAGTGTTAACACGGCAATATCCGGGTGATTTGGGGCCAATGCCCAGTTGACCGCCTCACCTGCAATCCGGAAGTCTAATCCGGTGATGTTACCCAATTCGTCTGTTCCCGAAAAATAAAAGCGGGTATTGTTCATGCGCAGCGCCTGCCGGGCGTAAGCTGTGTTCCGATCGCGGAAAGCATTCGGCCAAAGGTGCAGCCAAAGTTCGGACAGCGTATCCGGGCTGTGGTTGATGTATTCCAAATCAAGCGTGGCCCGAAGGGTGTGCGTCGTATCATTGAGCGTAGCGATAATGCGATAATTTACTTCTTGTTGAAAATAAGGTTGCTGAGCATGGCCGACCCATAAGGAACAAGAAAGTAAGGAGCTAATGAAAAAGCGAAGCATAAGCAGCGTCTGGTTATTGAATAGCGAAGATAGGGCATAGGATGGCACATGCCGTCAACCGGGGCCTACCAAATAACCCGTTTTTCCAACCGATTGCCAACCGCTCCAAATAAGGCTTTGTGCAGGACCTACTTTTGTAAATGAAAGCAAAATGCGGATTTTTTAATCATAAAAATACCTACATCAACATGAAAAAGTATTGCTTCCTGCTGTTCGCTATTGTATGGAGTGTTTTTGCTGTGAGTTGCGAAAAAGACGATCCGGGACTCAACCCCGAAGTCATCAAAGCTTCTGGAAACATTCAGGCTGCCATCGACGAGTACAAAGCTTTACTAGGCGCCGACAACGGTGGTGATCCCGGCACAAAAGGGCTTACCGGCTATCGGGAAATTAACTGGGACGGTCTCTCCGATGCTGAATCTGCACCTAACGCTTATGCACCAGATTTATTCAACAGTCCAACTGCACCACGAGCCCGCGGTATTGTCATCAATACCCCTGGCACAAGTTTAATGGTTAGCGCAGACAACAGCAATCCAACCGGTACCCTGCCTGGGTTTGGCAATATCAACCCGACCTACACTGCAATATTCCCGCCTTTTAGTGGAGAACGGCTCTTTTCTCCGGTAGGCAGCAACATAGCCGACATTCGGTTTTATGTGCCGGGGTCGACGACCAAAGCGGTGGTCCGGGGTTTTGGTGCTGTTTATGTGGATGTAGACCGGCTGGAGAATGCAGCATTTGAATATTTTGACATCAACAATAAGTCGCTTGGTGTGTACGGAACTCCGGCGTTAAACGAAGGGCATGTGTTTCTGGGGGTCATTTTTGACAAAGCCATTGTTCATCGCGTTCGGGTAGAATACGGTAACTCAGCTTTAGGTCCTAATGAAAGCAACACGGTGGATGTATCCGTGATGGATAATTTCATCTTCGGGGAGCCACAGGAAGCGCAATAAGATTCGTATTGTTGCATCCAAACACATTCAACAATGCGTATCAAAAATCTTTTGTTTTACTTCATCCTGTTCATACCACATTTTACAAATGCTCAGGAAAACGTCGGTTTTCCAGCTTCATGGGAAGGGGTTTGGGCCGGCGACTTAATCATTCACAATGCTAAAGGCCCGGCTCAGGCAATTCCTATGGAAGTGACTATTCGGCAGATACCCGGTACTGCCAAATACGACTGGCTCACGGTTTACAATAAAGACACCGTTGCCGGCAAGCGCCCTTATACGATGCTTGTAAAAGACGCTACAGTGGGGCACTATGCCATTGACGAGAACAACAACATTGTACTGGATGCCTGGTTTCTGGGCGGGAAGCTGTTCAGCAGGTTTGAAGTCGAAGGGCAGTTGCTGCTTTGCACTTATGAACGGCAGGAAGAAAACCTTGTTTTTGAAGTGGTGGCAGGGCCAGCAACCCCCGTCGCCAAAACCGGAGGCGGGCAGGTCGGTGAAGAAAAAATCCCGGAAGTAAGCTCCTTTAAAATTGGGGTTATGCAACGGGCTGTTTTAAAAAAGAGGTAACCCTTCGGTTTGGGGAAAAACCCTCAGTTTGCCTATTCTCTAAAAAAATCGAGGTTTAATAGAAACCCCAAAAGAAAAAAAGAAAAATTTTAACAATTTTGTAATTGTATTTTTTACAATAACCCTTATATTTGCATCATCAATTGATACAAACGCACGGGCAAGTACCCGTCTAAAGACATAATTTGGTTTTATTTGGTTAGGGCTGAGGTAGTGCTACATAGCGCTGCCTCTTTTTTATTTCCAGAAAATGGGGTTCGCTGTCAAGATCAAATATCGAAATAAACATCTGATTTTCAGGTTAAAACACATTGTTTTTTGTGGCAAATAGCTATGCTTTTCAGACCTCCGGCCTTCCTTTTTTCGGATTTAAACCTGTTTGCATGCAGCATCTCCTGACTGAATGGTTCTTTGGCCGGAACGCATTTGCACCAATGCCGGGGTGGACCAGAAGGTAGGTGGAAGCAACGGGAATCTATGTTCTTCGAGGGGTTTAAACACTAACGCAGGCTGCTTTTTGAAAAAAAATTCAGGAAAATTTGAAAAAATTTGTCCCGGCTCCTGATGCATGACCTCAGTTCTTCCGTCTTTAATGCATTGCTTGTTTTTTCGGTAATAAGAATCAAGGTAGGCCGCTGCAATAAGCGAGGGGAGGTAATGGCGCGTCTGCTTAGGCAACAGTAATTTTATTGCCTGGTAATTGCGGGAATTCGATCTCCGGATAGCTTTCTTAACTTTTCCAGAACCACAATTGTAAGCAGCCAGAGCCAGAGCCCAATCATCGAATTCGTAATAGAGGTCCTGCAAAAAATTCAGGGCAGCTTCCGTAGCTCGCTCAGGATCGAGGCGCTCATCTTTACGAGAGGAGACTTCCAGGCCATAATTTCGTGCAGTTGCAGGCATCAATTGCCAGAGGCCGGCAGCACCATGAGGGGATACAACCCGGGTAGAAAGTTTAGATTCTGCTACCGGGATGTATTTCAGGAAGTCAGGCAATCGTTTGTGTTCTAAATGTTGCTCAATCGCCGGGAAAAAATGGTCCATTCGCCGCAGTAGCCGTCGGGCACCAGGTTTCATAGGGCGAACGTAATCATTGATTTTGCGAATGGTTCCTGCTTCGCAACCTTTGGTACTGAAAGGCGTTTCCAGTTGTGCGATGCGGCTCATGGTTTCAGAATCGGCACTGGCCGAAACAGGGCACAAGATAGCCCAGACGCTCAAGGCTAAATAGCCTGAGACATTCAACATGTTCATGGGAATTCAGTTTTGTTTCAAGTAAAAGTGGCCTTTTGCTAAAAACCAGAATTCCGTTTGCGCAAAAACTATGGGGAAGATGGAGATGCCCGCAACACGTGCAGGTCGTACACAACAGAAATGGCCAGCAAAAGAGCAGATGAAATTTTTGGCAGGTAGTGTAGCATTCTCAAATACGCGGTAAAAATACTAAAAAAGAGCCAGAATCCCAAATAAAAATCATGAAAAACAGCCGATTGAAAACAAAAAATTATGAATAATATTAAAAATAAACATGCGACAAGGGTTGCGTATCTTTGGGGGAATCAGACTGAACTTAGGTTCAGCAGCGTTACAAAGCAAAGACACGTTTCCTGTTGAGTTATCGGTTCGTGTTGTTTTGCCATAAAAAGAGAAGCGTCGTGCGATACCATCCGGCACATGTATTGTTGTTCCTGGCTGCGCTGTGTTGCGTCCCTGTTGCCGCTAAGGCACAGACGCCGCGGTGGGAGAGCGGTGTTGTATTGGGTGGTGCATTTTATTCCGGTGATATTTCTGGGTCCTCCCTGCCCTATCTGCCTGAAACCCGTTTTGCCGGAGGGTTATTTTTTCGACGCTATTTTACTTCCAGATGGTCAGTACGCGTATCAGCAACGTTTGGAGAGCTTTCTAATAGTGATCTGAACTATACCTTTCCAGCCTGGCGCAGTGATCGGGCGTTTAGTTTCAGCACCAAATTTGTGGAAGGAGCATTGCTTGCTGAATGGTCACCCTGGTCAACGGAAGGCAACCACAGCCCGATACAGCCTTATCTTTTTGCCGGTACGGGCATTTTATACTACGACCCGCGTCCGGATTTTGAACGCTGCAAGTTAGAAGACCTTGCTGCAGGTATTGCTGCCGATAAATTAGCCCTGCATTCTGAAACAAAATTTGTATTGCCTTTTGGAGGCGGTATCCGTTGGCATGCCAATAAAAAGTGGTACCTCGGCATTGAAGGCAGTATCAGGCTGCCTTTCACAGATCGCCTTGACGGCATTCAACACTCCGCCAATTCGTCAAGCAATGATGGCTACGCGTTTGGGAACCTGCTGATCGGCGTTCGGCTGGGCCGCGAAAATGTAAAAGCTGCAATTGCCGGAAAAGGGCGATTAAAGCGCAAGCTTCCAGACGGTGATGGCGACGGGGTTGCCGACGAAGACGATAACTGCCCGACAGAGGTTGGTTTGACAAAATTCAGGGGGTGCCCCGACAGCGATTCCGATGGTATTCCGGATGCTTACGACCGTTGCCCTGATGCACCCGGACTGGCTTCGCGCAAGGGATGCCCGGTTACAGACAGCGATAAAGACGGGGTTGAAGATGCGTTGGACCTTTGTCCGGATTATCCCGGATTGCCGGAGTTTAAAGGCTGTTCAAATGACATGGACCGGGATGGCGACGGGGTGCCTGATTACCAGGATCGCTGCCTGAATGAATTTGGAGTCATTGTCCTCAAAGGCTGCCCGGATGCTGATAACGATGGCATTGCGGATGCTGACGACGCATGCCCGCTGGTTTTTGGGGCTTTTGCCAACAAAGGCTGCCCCCTTGAACTGACGACCGAACAGGAGGTCGCCTGGATATCAGACAGGGCGCTCTTATTCGAGGAAGGGAGTACCGTTGTAAAAGACCCTTCGATCCTGGACCAAATAGCCCTTTTTCTCATCAAAAATCCGGATTATCGCCTGTTACTGGAAGGCCATGCCGACCCGACAGAAACAGCTGCGATGCACATTTCTCAAAGCAGGGCTGATGCCTGCCTGCGTTATTTGGAAGAACAAGGCGTTTCTTCTTCCCGGCTCCGATCAAAAGGCTACGGCGGTTCAGTCCTGCCGCCATCAGATGGTTCCGGCCTGATTCCAAGCAACAGGAAAGTTAAATTTGTTTTGAATACACGGGGTTAAACCGGCCTCAGAGGCCATTCTTCTTTACTGTAAACCAGGCTCTCCCCCTTTCCTGTCCGAGCATGCGGAGGCGCTTCAAGCTACTGTAATGGGACAAAGCAGCACGACAAAGGACACCATCGAGATGAGGAAGTCTAACTTTTGCTACGCAGCTCTTTTTTCAAAATTTTTCCCGATGCTCCCATCGGTAAAGCGTCAAGAATTTCTATGATACGCGGGTACTTGTACGCTGCCAGGCGTTCCCGGGTAAAGTCAATGAGTTCTTCTTCCGTTGCAAGGTGGCCCGCTTTCAGTACGACACAAGCTTTGATTTCTTCCCCATACTGGTTGTGCGGCACCCCGATCACAGCGACCAGCGAAATTGCAGGGTG
>JABWAJ010000540.1 GCA_013361075.1 Saprospiraceae bacterium
ATATGATGGTTAAATTCACACAATAAACACCATCCTGGTCCTGAACGGACAGGGTATGTCTTTCGGAATACAGCAATTGTAATCGTTTGCGAATCAGTTCATCGCCAAGGCCGTTAAACTTGTCTTCGTGCTTTCTGGCATCGGGCAAATATTTGTTGTTGCATTCAAAATAAAAAGCATTGCCATCCACACAACCTTTGATGTTGATGGTGTTTTCGGCCCGGAGACCTTCTGAATATTTAAAAGCATTTTCAACAAACGGAATGAGCACCATCGGCGCAATTGTGACTTCTGTTACGTTTCCTACCAACGTCAACTGTACAAAATCAGGATTGGCTGTCCTGATTTTTTGCAGCTCAACGTATTTTTCAAGATAGCCCCATTCTTTGAGCAAAGGAATCTGCTCGGTTCGGGTTTCATACAGCATAAACCGCATGATGTCCGATAATTTGTTCAAATATGCTGAAGCTTTTACGGCATCTTTTTCAATCAGGACATCAATATTGTTCAGGGTATTGAATAAAAAATGAGGGTTTATCCGGGATTTTACCAAGGCCATTTCCATCTCGAAATTCTTTTGGGTCAGTGCTTCTTTGGTTTTGATGTCTTCATACCACGTGATAAAGCTTTTTAGCAACATCCCCATCACACCGTTGAGGAGTCCGATAATGCCAATAAAAAGGATGATTCCTGTAGCCGCAGCCCAGCCGTCATTAAAAATGCCGACACCAATGCCAAACATTGCAAAAATCGTAAGGTTTATTGCCCCTGTTAGTCCGCAGACCAGGGCAGTCAACAGGCCAAACAGGAACAACAGAAAAATTTTCCGCCGGGTTAAAAACCGGGTAAACAAAACGGAATAAAACGTGTAGAAGCCCAAAACAGCGGGTACAAGTGCAATGTTTGCAATAAAAAATTCAAATTTGAAGTCTGAAAAAACAGCCGTCCTGCCAATATTCGTTCCAAGCTGAAAAAGTACTAAGGTAAAAACAAATACGACCAAATACAGGATCCAGTATCCGGCATGGAGCATGATGACAACGGATTTTTTCATGGATCAGCCCTTTTCTTTTTGGGTCATGTACAGCACATAACCCGTGATCGTGAACACCGCAAAATAGCCGACAGCCCATAGATGGACATTGGCACCTTGTTGTAACGTAGTTTCTACCTTTCTCAGCGTAAAAAAATTGAGTGAGCAATACGTGTAAGGAATCGTGTAGCCGTATTTCCATTCCACTGCAATTAAAGCTGCGACCAGCATGCCTAAGCCAACGCCAAGCGGGACTAAGAAATTTTTGAAATGCAGGCTGATCAAATACTGTAGGGCAACAATTGGCAAACAATCTACAAAGAACCAGGCATTTTTTTCCAGGAAGTAAGCAAAAGGGAATGCCTGTGCGGGATAGGCAACCCCCAACACCAAATTCGGGATCACACCGACCAAATAAATTCCGATATTGAACAGGAGTAAAAATTGCAGCATCATGACCAGAATAACGGTGAGCTTGGCGCCAAAAATCGTGGTCAGATACTGTGGCGTCGTGTGCAATTGTTTCCAGGTATTGTTCCGGAATTCAAGCTGGGCAATCAAACTTGTGGCCAGAATGACCCCTATCGGCAACAGCAACAACGCCATGGCCTGCCAGCACATGCTGAACAAATTTTCCCAAAAATCAGGCGATGCGCTGTCTTTTGCCAGGTTGTCTGAATAAACCAGCCGGGCAATCAGGAGAATGGCCGGGATCAAAAAACTGCCGAGAATAACCAGCCACGAGGCCAAACTGCGCCTCGTTTTGAGCCATTCGCTCTGCAAACTATGGATGAAAGAAGTGGTGGTCATGTCAGTTGTTTGTGATGTTCATGAAAATGGTTTCCAGATCGTTGTCGCCCCGGGTAATGCCATAGATATCAATACCTTCAGTTACCAGGAGGCGCGTAATGGCCGCCGTCTTTTCATTAGACATGGCAGGAAGCTTGAGCCTGCCCTGTGCCAGGATAGCAGTCGGGTGGTGGGATGCTATAATGTTGAGCGCCTGCTCTGCCCGGTTGACCTCGAAAACCAGGGAGGCAGCCTGCTGCTGACGTTCCATCAGAGCTTCGAGGGTGCCCTGAAAAACCATTTTGCCGCGGTTGATGATGCCAACTTCAGTAACCAATTTTTCGATTTCACTGAGCAAGTGGCTGGAAATCAGAATGGTAATGCCGTATGATTCGTTCAGGGTCTTTAGCAGGGTTCGCATTTCGACGATGCCACCCGGATCAAGGCCATTGGTTGGCTCATCCAGGATCAACAAAGCTGGTTCGTGCAGCAAGGCCACAGCAATGGCTAAGCGTTGTTTCATGCCCAGCGAAAATTGGCCGGCTTTTTTGGCACCGGTATTCGACAGGCCTACCAATTCCAATACTTCCGGGATGCGTTTTTGGGGACACTGGTACACCTTTTGCCAAATCAAAAGGTTTTCCGCTGCAGTCAGATGGCCATAAATGGACGGGCTTTCGATGAGCGAACCGATTTGTCGCAATACCTCGGCCCGGTGCTGCTCAAATGACTTTCCGAAAAGCCGGATGTCTCCCTGCTGTTTGGTAAGCAGCCCCAAAATCAGGCGCAGGGTAGTCGTTTTTCCAGCCCCGTTTGGTCCGAGAAAACCAAAAATGCTGCCTTTTCTGACCTGAAGGTTGATCTGATCCAGCACGGGGTCGCCTTTGGTGAAGTGATGCGATAGGTTTAAGGCTTCGATTGAATACATGTGGTGATTTTTTGCTTGCGTTCGTTGCAAAGGAAGGAGGATTGGGGGAGGGGAGGAAATGTATTTGGCGAAGCTGGCTTATTTGAGAGTGAAATGGGAGATTTGTCTGGTCAACTGTGCGTTGATGGTGTTGATAAAACAGGATAGATACAAACTATACAAACCGAACTCCAAGAATTGACAAGCAAACATGCATGAAGGAGAGTAAGCGTCACAGGCATTAAATGCTGATAAAAGACTCGGCAAAGAACCCCCTTGCATCATGGATTTCATTCTCAATAATCATCGAATCATGTTTCATGGGCATCTTTCTCAGTATTTCTACGTTTATTCCCAAAACTGATAATGAGAATGGGCAAAAAGGAAGAGCAGTTTATCGAGATGAAGGCGATGCCAGAGTTGTGTGCTAACGAATCATTTCTTTCCCCCCCCCGGAGACACCCTCCTCGAAACCATCGAAGCCTTAGGCATTTCCCAAACAGTCTTAGCAGAACGAATGAACTGCCCGTTAAAATTAGTCCAGGAAATCATCAAAGGGGAGGCGCTGATTACGCCGGAGATTGCTGTGCAATTGGAAAGCATACTAAATGTTCCTGCAACCTTTTGGCTGGAACGGGAACGTCGGTATAGAATGGAACTAAAGAAATAATCTCCAACCTGTGGCTGTTTTAAGATTGTAGTCGCAAATTATTATATAAATTTGCGATTATAGTCTTAAAATTATCAAGTATGTTTATTGATCGCACCGCACTACACTTTTTGGAATCCCGCATTTCAGATACCAAAGCTTTACTGATTTTGGGGCCCCGGCAAACGGGTAAATCCACACTACTGAAAGAAATTGCCCGAAGAACTGAGGGCAAACAATTGTTTTTGAACTGCGACGAGGCCATCATCCGCGAGGCACTGCAAAGTGTCCGAAGCGTAGCGGAGATTCGGCTCCTCTTAGGCAATGCCAATTTGGTGCTGATTGACGAAGCCCAGCGTGTACGCGATATCGGCATCGTGCTGAAACTGATCACAGATAATTTCCCTGGTATCAAATTGATCGTCAGTGGTTCCTCTGCCTTTGAACTTTCTAATATCGTCAATGAACCGCTAACGGGCCGGAAATGGGAGCATTTGCTTTTGCCGTTTTCTACGCAGGAAATGGTGGCACACACGCATTTCCTGCAGGAGAAAAGCCAACTGCACAACCGCCTGATT
>JABWAJ010000541.1 GCA_013361075.1 Saprospiraceae bacterium
ATTGCTGAGAGCAAATACAGTAGAGGCACCACCAAAAGAATGCGTGATGATGCTGTGAACGCCTCCTATGTGGCGGATAATGGCCCTGATTGCACCGGCAAAGTGTATGATGTTGGTGCGCTTTCCATCGGAATTGCCGTGTGCGGGGCCATCAAAAGTAACAACACGGTATCCCTTTTCAATCAAAGACGGCACAAAACCGCGAAGCGCAGTCCCCCTCGACTCCCAGCCATGAACCAGCAATACTACCTGCTCTCCTTTACCCCATTCATAGCCCTTTAATACCTGGTGGCCGTACATAAACTCAAATAACCGGGCGCTTTCCAGCAATTCATCAGAAATACTGTGCGCTGCCCTTACCCGTGGTGTGGAAAATAACCGGTAAGCTACCCGGGCTGCTGCATCCGGAAATACCCGGCCTGCAGTTCCAAATCCAAGCCGAACCAACCCCAGCAATGCAGATGGCGGTTGTGGGCGTGCTGATTCGGCACCTCCCTCAGGCAACGGTGGCAAATATTCAATTCTGTGATTCTTTTTCATCGCTTGGTGATTTTAGTTTGGATGTGCAGCACAATTCCTTCAAGCCCTCAGGTCGTCAACCATATCAATCAGTTGTTTTGCCATAACATCAAAATACAACACATCTTTGTAAAGCCGGGCCATCATGATCCCCCCTTCCAGTGTGCCGATGAACCGAATGGCGAAAGCAGCCTTGTCTACATCGGGGCGCACTTCCCCTTTTTCAATCCCTCTTTGCAGGGTGATGGCAATGCGGTCCGTCCACATCGTCATGGCCTGCTGTGCTTTTTCGCGGAGTTCAGGATGTGCGTCGTCTGCTTCTACAGAGGTGTTTTGAATGGGACACCCTCCCTCTACAGGCGGATTCAGGATGCGTTCTTTGTAGAAATATACGACCGCTTTGAGTTTGTCCAGTGCATGCTCGATAACCCGCGTGCGTTCACGAACTTCAGCAGACACAATGGCTACAGCACGTTCGAAGGCAGCAACCGCAATTTCATCCTTGCTGCGAAAATTGCCATACAAAGCGCCTTTTGACAAACTGGTTGCTTTCATGATGTCATCCATGGAGGTTCCTGCATAGCCGTTTTGGTTGAAAAGCACGGCTGCTTTTTCAAGAATAAACTGCCTGGTCTTTTCCGATTTCGTCATTGTAGAAAGTGGTAAATGCAAAATTTATGTTCATAAAATTTGCTAAAACAAAAATTATAAGCAGTTTTTCATCTTAAATATTGCTTACCTGATCAACATCTTTAGCTTAATCGCCAGATCGCAATGCAAAAATATACCAATCGGTTTATTTTTGCAAATTATTTTTGAAAAAAAAAAATAAACCCGCAGGAACAGGAAGTTCTCTGCCCCTGCGGGATGGACTAAAACTGGACGCTGGCCCCCAGCAAAACATGCCGGCCGGCTTGTGGGTAATACCCCCGGTCAACAGTCGCAGTCTGATTGTACAAATAGCGGTAAGACCAGCCATTGGTTTCGTACATGGCATTCCAGACATTGGGTACAAGCAGTGTAAAAGTGATTCCTTTTGCAAAAGATGGCGCCAAATGCCAGCGCACCCGCAAATCGCTGAAAAAATAGGGGTCCAATACATTCCCATCATCAGAGGTATTGTCCATATACTGCTTCCCGACGTATTTGCTCAACAATGCCACTTCGATCTCCTGTTTTAAATTTTTTAATGGAAAAACAGCGACTTCAACTCCACTTACCATACCCGGCGAAAAAGCCAGGTCGGTATTTTTGTGATGAACCATGCGCTGTTCCAACCAGTTAAAGTCGCTGTCGTAAACGTCGATGTATTCCGTAAACTGCTTGATTTTATTTTGGCTTATCGCCAAATTTCCATTGATATTCAACCATTTAAACAAACTTCCTCCGCCTGAAATTTCCACTCCGGCCCGGTAACTCTGATCAATATTAATCCTCCGGTATTCAGACGCATCATTGATTTCTCCATTCAGCGCCAGTTGATCATCGTAGTGCATGTGGTAAAAATTCAGGTTCACTGCTGCTTTTTGCCACGAAGCCCGCCACCCAATTTCTGTGTTCAGCAACCGTTCCCTTTTCGGGCGCTGGCCGATTGGATTTTCGGTATAGTCACTGCGATTGGGTTCCCGGTGAGCAACCCCGAAAGAAGCATAGCAGCTTTGATTGGCATTTAACTCATACAGGATTCCGGCTTTAGGGTTAAAAAAAACAAGGTTGTCTTTCATATCTACATTTTCCAACTGGTTGCTGATGCCCAAAAAGGAGTAATTAACGCGCCGCACCTGGAGGTCCAGCCATGTAGTCCAGCGGCCAGGCCACGTTTTTTCTACTTTTCCAAAAAGGTTTGCATCCGTTTTACGGGCATCATTTTCATAATACCGGTGCCCGGTTTCACTGTCCGAGGCATAACGTGCCCAAATGACTTCCCCAAAATGCCGGCCTTCGTAAACGTGGTATCCTCCTCCCAGAATGGCAGTCAGCTGGCCATTGTTGGTGGAATAATTCAGGGAGTAGGTGGTTCCATAAAAATCATTGTCTAACCAACGCTGCCTTACAAGATCTGTAGTTGTAACGGAATCTCCGCCAATCAACAAAGGGGTAAGGCCGTAATCTTCAAAGCCTTCATCGGCCTTGTATTGTTCGTAATAGCCCGATCCTTTCGTGTAATGCAAGGCCATTGCCAGTTTCCAGTTGGCCGACAATTGGTGGTCGTGCAGCAACTGGGTGTGGGTTTGCCGGTAATTGTCTACCTGGTTTTCATAAGGTTCTCCTTCTTTTTCCGTACCGCCCGCATTGAACGTGCGCAAATCAGGATCATTGATGAAATCGGCGGGTACTCCATCCCAGGCCTGGTAGGTGATTTCGTGTCCGGAAAATACATTCAGTTTGGTGATGCTGTTTGCCCCCAGCCAGGCACCGGAAAGGAAATAGGACTCCAGGTCTGCACTGGCCCGGTCAATATAACCGTCAGAAGCAATTCGGGAATAGCGCCCTTCTATGGTAAATTTGTCCTTCAAAAGTCCGGTACCAAAGCGCACACTGCCTTTTTGGGTATTGAATGCTCCGGCAGTAGCACTAATTTCAGCATAAGGAGTAGTTTCCAGATTCGAGGTACTCAGGTTGATGGTAGCCCCAAATGCTCCTGCACCGTTGGTTGAGGTGCCTACTCCCCGCTGGATTTGAAGTTGGTGCACGGAGCTGGCAAAATCGGGCAGGTCCACCCAATAAACCTGCTGCGATTCTGCGTCGTTCAGGGGAATACCATTGATTGTTACGTTGATACGGGAAGGATCAGAACCCCGAATCCGAATGCCTGTATAGCCAATCCCCGTGCCTGCATCAGACGTCACAACGGCAGAAGGCGTCCATTGCAATAGGTAAGGCACATCCTGACCGACGTTGTTTTTTTCAAGATCGGTTTTGCTCAGGTTGGTGTAGGTCACCGGCGTTTTAGCTCCTGCGCGCACAGCGTGGACCTCAAACGCAGCGAGGTTAAAAGCCTCTGAATCCAGCAGGAATTCAACAACTGTTGCCTTCGAATCAGCAAGCACGGAGACTTCTGCACGGGCACTTTTGTAGCCGATAAAAGAAGCCTCCAACTTATACGTGCCAGGCTTCAATCCACCACTCCGAAATTTTCCGGCTGCATCCGCAGAAGCCCCCATCAGGGATGCATTGATAACAACTACATTGGCTCCGGGCAATGCCAAGCCAGTAGCCTTGTCGGCAATACGTCCTTCAAGGACGCCTTGCGCGTACAGGTTTGCAACCGACAGCACACACAGGGCTGCCATTGCACCAATCCATTTAAACATAAAAAAAAATTGATAAAAATGAAACGATACGCCACGCCCGGGGTTGGGCGGCGCTATTCTCATTTCCCTTTCCGGAATTACCCGGACAGGTTCCTGCTCCTGTAATGAATGGAGCAAAGGG